>JBDUEO010000249.1:0-5378 GCA_040002335.1 Parafilimonas sp.
AAACAAAGAAAGTTATCCAAACGTAACGGATGATGAATATTTGAGCGCAGCAATTAAAATTGCCAACACGCTTGCAAAACATACAAAAGATGGTGATGAAAATAATTCGCCGCTTCCATTTAAAGTAAATGCAGTTACCGGACAAATTGGACAACTGTTCAACAATAACCAGGTTGATCAGCATGTGGGTTCAAGCAGCTATACATCCAACTGGAGCGGCACGCTGGAATTATTTTTTGAGCTGCAAAAACTAAGTGTTGGCGAGGTGAATTTATATAAACAGGCATTTAATAGAATCATAAACTGGATGAAAAAATATCCTTTACAAAATAATAAATGGGGGCCATTTTTTGAAGATATTTCCGGTTGGAGCGATACACAAATCAACGCCATTACATTTGCGCAATTCATGATGAATCATCCGGAATATTTTCCAAACTGGAAAACAGATGTAAGAAAAATTTTCGGGTGGGTGTATCAAAAACTTGCTAACGAGGAATGGAAAAAATATGGCGTAACAGTCGTGAATGAACAAACTGCATATCATCAGCCAGGCAATAGCCATACCTCAAGGGAAGCCGCTGCTGAGTTAGAATACATGGCACTTACAAAAGATAATTTTCATTTTGATAATGCAGTCCGCCAGCTTAACTGGGCAACCTATATGGTTGATGATGATGGTAAAAACCGTTATCCCAATGATGCCAACTGGCTTACCGATGGATATGGTGATTATGTTCGGCATTTTCTGCGGGCCATGGCTGCGATACCTTCGCTTGCGCCTTCAGATGAAGAGCATATTCTTTCGTCAACTTCTGTTATTGAAGAAGCGGATTATGCTCCCCTGGCTGATAAATGGTTTTCAGATTATTTAGGAGAAGTCAATCCAAAGACAATTAGAATATTTTACAGAACCTTTGATACAACAGGCATTGAGCAAATGCGGTTATTGAATAAGCCTTCTGCGGTATTTCTAAATCTAAAGCCGGCAACTGAAATAAGAGAATTGACTACGCAAGGTTTTACATGGAAAGCTTTAAGCAAAGGTGGCATTCTAACTGTAAAAAGAATGAATGCCGATAAAGTGATTGTTGTTGAATGATTAGAAATTTTTTTTACTGCTTATTATGTAATTGAGAGAAACGTAACGTTATGAAGAAATTATTTTTTATCACTTGCATTATAAGTTTTCAAAAAATATCTGCGCAGCAAAGTATAGCAAAGCCTTCTTTATTCGTATACGATAATGTGTCCCTACAGCAAAATACCGATACAATAACTGTTCAGCCTTTACAAAAGCTTGCACTTACAAATGCAAAAGGCAGTAACATAAAAGTTTTCGATGGCGATGGCAGAGAATATTTTTCATCACCAACCAAACTAATAATACATTTTATTGTTGGCGGCTCATTGGGCAAACAAACCATTCGGATATACAATCAAAATAAAATAATTGATTCACTGAGCTTTTATGTCGATGCAAAAACGAACATTGATGATGGCGGATATTATAAAAAAATGTTTACCCTTTTTTATAACGGCATGTTTGCGGATTCGAAAAAAGGAACATTTCCTATTGAATGGAATGGGAAAACATATCATGTATTTGTGCCGTGGATTTTGGATAATTATCAAACCATGAAGGGCATGAAATATTTTATGCCGAATGGAAAAGAACTTATTGACATTATGCGCCAATCGCAAAGGGATGACGGAATGATTTACAGTTACATTCAATACCAGCATAATGTTGATTATTTTTTAACGAGAGATAAATTTTCAGGCTACAGTAAAAAGATTGGCGATAAAGTTTTTGTGCGACAGCCTGTAGAAAATCATCCTGAATATTTATATGTAAATACTATTTATGCTGTGTGGAAAAGTGATGGCAACGAAGCATGGATGAAAAAGAATCTTGAATCGGCAGAGCGTGCTTTAGATTATGCCCCGAACGATCCTGCACGCTGGAGCAAACGTTTTGGTTTATTAAAAAGAGTTTATACAATTGATAGCTGGGATTTTGCTGTGGAGGATGAATACATGCCCAACATCGGCATCACCAACACAATGATCATTGATCCCAACAAATCAAAGTTCGGTGTGTTTTTCGGTGACAATACAGGCTATATACAAGCATGTTATAATCTTGCTGAAATGCTTGATTTAACAGGCGATTCAGCGAATGCAATGAAGTATAAACAACGTGCAGATGAAATGAGCGAACGTCTAAATAAACTTGCCTGGAACGGAAAATTCTTCACGCATTTTATTGATGAGGATTCAAGCGTTCATCGTCATTTGGGTGTTGATGAAAAATCACAAATTGCACAATCAAATGCTTATTCAATCAATCGTGATATTACACATGAACAAAGCAAAGCGATCATTGAAACTTATCTCAATTTAAAAAATCATTTGCCTGTTGGTTCACCCGGTGAGTGGTATGCAATCTATCCGCCATTTCAAAAAGGTTTTGGCGCTCATGATGACATCTGGCAATATATGAATGGCGGCGTTGGCGGGCATGTGGCCGGCGAGCTTGCACGCGGAGCCTATGCAAATGGATTTGAAAATTATGGAACCGACATTTTAAATCGCGTGTTCGAGCTTGGAAAAAAATATGATAATAAAATTTATTTTTCTTATACAGGGTCAATTCCTCCGCCGCCACCTGCGCCGGTTTATAAAACTGTTGATATATCTGCGTATGCAAATATGGATTTATCCAACACAAATAGTTCAGCAAATCATAAATGGATGAATGGAGGGAGGCCCGGCGATGATTTCCATAATCTTCCTGTTGGTGAGCAAATATTTGACAGTATAAAATTTAATGTAATTGATCCCGCAGAAAATAACCGCAATGCAGTTGTTGCTGTATCTAGCCAAAAAGATTTTCCTGTTTCAATCAGCATCCCTGTTAATGATACAGCCGGATGTATTTATTTATTGCACACTACCAGCAGACCTGCATCAGAAGATGTTGCAGGCATTGTAAAAATTATGTATGAAGATGGTAGCAACTATTTACAATACATCATGATGGGTAAGCAGCTTGCATACTGGTGGTTCACTGAATTAAAAACAGAAACTTCAGGCATTGCATGGTATGGGAAAAATGATGTGAGTGAAGGTATTGGCATGAGCTGGTGCGCAATTGATAATCCACATCCGCAGAAAAAAATTAAAAGCATTGTGTTGCAATCATCTCAAAACGATAATATTTATGCAGTGCTTGGCATTACTTTATCAAACCAAAAACATTACGTGCCGGTAAGCCCTGTTTCCTATGGCGGGCCTGATGACTGGGCTGCTGCAACAAATATGGATGCAATGATTGAAGGTTTAGCCGGAGTAAAAAATTCAGAAAAGAGTGAAGCATTTGAAGCGCCAATTATTTCGCCAAAATGGATAACGACAAAAAGCGATACTATTAGCACAACTGTTCGCTTTGCTGCATCAAAGGGTTATGTTGCTTATCATTTTATTAATGATGAAAAGCAACATGGCATTCATTTTACAGCAACAACAAGCGGCAATAAAATGTTCTTTCATATTTTATTACCTGCACATGCAAGAGTAGTTTCTGTTACTTCTAACAATAAAAATATTTCATTCAAAAAATCAACAGTAGAACAATCAAACTATGCAGACTTTGAAGTAGAAGCTGATGATGTGAAAAATATACGCGTGCATTATCAATAATTTATGCAAGCTTTTGATTATGGATATTTAGCGCAAGAGGCAATTCCATAAATAAAATATTGACTGAAAAAATCGCTACGGAAAAATATTGTAAACTTTTACAGGATGATAGTTGGGGAAAATGTTACAAGGATTGCCTAAGCGGAATAAAAGCGTTAAAGCGTTTAATATAGTCCCGAACATTTTTTGAATTTAATATAAATATCTTAAGCGCATGGAAAAACTCATTACTATTTTTTTTCTTTTTATGTCACAAATTATCGTGGCACAGGAAATAGATTATAAAGGCTTGCCTGAATGGAGTTGGCATAAACAGGATTCAACGGAATATTATTTATACACACCGAAAAATGTGAAGACGAATAAAAAATATCCTGTTGTTTTATTTATGCACGGATGTTGCGGTTTGAATGACCATGCAACGTTGCGTAATTGTGTTGACCCTCCGGTGCGCATGTGGCACAACTTCGGCGCCGATACGCAATCAGTTCCTACCTATATTGTTGTGCCTGCAACTTCACGCGGATGGGAACAGCATTTTACTGCATTAAAAAAAGTGATGGATGAATTAATTGCGAGCCAAAATGGTGATGTGCAGCGTGTATATGTATGTGGTTTTTCAATGGGTGGTGGAGGTACGTTCGGCATCATTCAAAAATATCCAAATTATTTTGCCGCCGCTATTACAATGGGTATGAGTTTTCATGGCGATTCGACTAAAGTAAAAGATATACCGCTTTGGTGCAACCAGGGTGAGACAGATTATTTTTCAAGATCATTACGAAAAAATGTTGCAGATATTCGTCATTTGAATGGCGATGTAAATGATACCGGCGCTACCTGGGTTACCGGTGTAAATCCGCGCTATTCAAATTATAAAAACATTGGTCATGTGGTAATGTGGAATGCGTCAAGTACGCAGGATTTAACGGATTGGGCATATTCAAAAATCAATGATGGTAATGTTTATCCAGCTATATTTTTTAAAACGCCAGCATATAAACAATCTGCAAACGCGAATGAGAATGTTGCTGTAAATATTGATGCGCACGATGAAGATGGAAGTATTGCAAGAGTTGAAGTGTATCAAAATAATAAATTGATAAAATCATTTATACACGAACCATATTCCATCAATATAAAAGCAGAAAAAGGCGATAATATCATTAAAGCAATTGCCGTGGATGATAAGGGCAAAACATCTGTATCAGAAACAATTTTGAAAGTAGATATTCGGCCTGCATTTCAAACAAAAAAATTAACTGCAGCACAAGCCGGAAGTTTTTATAAGGAGAAATTAAATGGTATTGGTAATGGCGAACTTGTTTATTCAATTCAACAAATTGAATTGCCTGCAGGTTTGCTTTTATATACTGACGGAACATTAAAAGGCGTACCTGTAAAAACAGGAAATTACGCATTGCATGTTCAGTTGAAAGATGAAGATGGTGATGCGGTGGAAAAAACTTTCCAGCTTGCAATCACACAAAAAAATAAAAATGAAGTGCTTGTTACAAATGCTGTTACCAGCGATGGTACAACGTATAGGGTTTCAAAAATGATGTTGCATGAAACGCCAAACTTCAATAGTAAAGACACTGTGCTTACAACAGATTTAGAAGAAATTAATTTCAGCAATCTTGCCGGTTATGATGGATTAACGTTTATTAAAA
>JBDUEO010000250.1:0-5347 GCA_040002335.1 Parafilimonas sp.
AATTTATTTGTACCGATGAACCTGTTGCGAAAACACATCCGCCACTACAGTCTTTCATCAGCCAGATGTCTGCAAAACGTGAAGTAACAAAAGTGGTGATTGAAGCAGAGCGCGACATTGTAAAATATTTTGGAGAACAAAAATATTATAATGGTTTTGTAAGGCAAGAAGATGCGGGTGAATATGTGCGCATGACTTTTGTTTGTGGCTCATTGCAAGGTTTTGCAAGATGGTTTATGGTGTTTGGCGATCATGCAAAAATTGTTGAGCCTGTAGAATTAAACGATATGGTTATTTCTATTGCAGAAAAAATTTTAAAAAAAGTTGAAGAAACGCAAATGCTGCTGACATAGGGTTGACATAACCGGGTTGTTACTTTGAATTACAAAAAACAACCATTATGACATTTATTGAATTTTTTAAACAACAATTTATTGAAGAAGGCGCTACTACACGTAACATGCTTTCAAGAGTTCCGGATGATAAATTTGATTATGCACCACATGTAAAAAGCATGAACATGAAAAGGCTTACAACGCATATTGCAGATTTACCGGGTTGGATACACATGACGTTTACATCCGACGGAATTGATTTTGCGCATCCGTATGAAATTCCGCCAATCAACACCAACAAAGAATTAATGGAATTTTTTGAAAAAAGATATGCTGAAGGTCTTTCAGTATTGATTCCTGAAAATGAAAAATTTCTTGATAAACCGTGGACATTAAGAAGCGGAGAAAAAATTTATAGCAGTGATCCAAAAATAGATATTGTAAGAATGTCTTTAAGCCAGCAAATACATCATCGTGCACAGTTAGGTGTATTTTTAAGATTGTTGGATATTTCAATTCCGGGCAGTTATGGGCCAAGCGCAGATGAAAATAATTTTGAATAATTTATGTTTATAATAAGCAAATCATTTTTAAACATCAGATGATTTGCTTGTTTGTAATAATATACTAATCGTTGTAAAATTTAAAATTCTACCATCAATATTATAAAAAATAATATTAGAATATAATTATTAAGTATTATTACAATCTAAAATTAAACAACATGCTTTACAAAAAATTTACTTCAGCACTTGCAATTATTTGTTTTGTATTATTTTCATCTGCGTTGCTCACAGCTTGCTCAAGCAGCACGAATAGCGCCAGCACTACAGATTCTTCAAGTATGCAATCTACCATGCAGGATTCTTCTTCTATGATGGCTGCACCTATGGATACTTCTATGCAAACTGATACAAGTGCAATGGATACTGCTTCAACAAGGCCGGTAAAAAATCCGCATAAACATTAGGCATCTTTTGCATCTTCTTCAGCTTCTGTGGCTTCAATTGCTTTCACTTCTTCTTTAGTAAATACTTTTGCATTGGTTAATCTTTGTATTAACCAATGCTCAATTTTATGGTGCGTGGGTGTAAGTATTGATGCAATGGCTACAAAAATTAAAATTTCGAATATTGGTGCATGATCAGTGATTCTTCCTATCCAGGGGTTGAGGAATAATAAAATATATTCAAACATCATTAACAGCGATATTATACCGAAAAATTTTATGATCTTATAATGCACTTTAACGCGGTTAAGCATCAGTGTAATTAAAAAAAACAGTACAATAAATATTCCTATCATCAGCATTTGTAATTGCGCATGCCGTTCTTCCTCCTCTTTAATTTTGTTTTCAGCTATTTCGTTTTGCCGTAATTGTTCGTTACTGGAAATTACCTGCGATTCTCTTATTTTTTCTTTACTATATACTGAATCATTTAAAACACGTAATGCTTCAGAATATTTTAATGCATTTTTTATATCTCCTGTTTCCTTAAAATAATCAGTTAAAAAAGCAGCCGCATCCAGTTGTCTTGATTCAAAGCCACTTTGCTGTGCCAGGTCAAAAGAAAGCGTTGCATAGTATGCTGCAGAATCATTCATTTTTCGTTGCCCATATAATTTTGCGAGGCCAAGGCTGGCTTCGCAAATCACATCAACATCATCAGAGGCTTTTAAAAATGTAATTGCCTGCAAATAATTTTTCAATGCTGAATCCAGGTTATTTTTCTTAAGATAAATATGCCCTAATCCAACCATTGATGTTCCTGTATAATCGGTATCGCGCATATCAATTGCAACACTCAGCGATTTGTTATAAAACTTAAACGACGAATCAATCTGATCAAGTTTTTCATATACATCACCAAGATTTAAATAAATAAAATACCGAAGGTCAGTCACATTATTTTGCCTGATAACGGAATCTGCATTTTTATAATAGGTTAATGCATCGTGGTACTGTTCCTGAAAAACATATAAAATACCAATATTGATTAATGCACTGGCAAGATCCCGCGGGCTGTTTCTGCTTTCTTCTAATTCCAGTTTTTGCAAATAAAATTCAAGCGCTTTTGGATAATTTCCAATTCTTGTAAAAGCTGTTGCCAATACACCTAATGAAAGCGATTCGCCATTTATATATTTTATTTTTTTTGCGAGGTATAATGCCCGTTGTGCAAATGCAACAGATGAATCAGGATTATATAAATTTACGGCTTCAGCCATTTGCCATAGAAGCGTTACTTTATTGCTATCTGCTTTTTCAGATACATATTTTACGCTCAGGCTGTCAAATCTTTGTTTTTGAGCGCCTGCGTTTAGCGTAATACCTATCAAAAAAAATATCAAAAAAATTCTCATAGCAACGTTGCTTAAGTGTGTATATAACTTCTGTTCAAATCTAACTTTTCCATATAAAACCTAATAAAATTTTATAAACAGATTTTGTTTGGTTGAATAATGTTTTTAATAATATTAAATATTATATACATTTAGGTTGTAATTAATTTTTACCCACATGTATCCAAAGCTTTTACTTCTTATCCCTGCTTTCTTTTGTTGTAATTTTTTGCATGCACAAACATTGTATAACCTTAAATATACTTTTAAAGGAGAAGATGGTGATGAAAATTACAATGCGTTGATGGTAAGGTATGACGATGGCACCGGTTTTATACGCGTTAGTTATGCTGATGCGAAAACGGGAGAAAAATACCTGGTTGATATGGATATGGAAGAGCAATATGATACGGACGAAAAAACCGGTAAAACAGACAGCAGCTTCCTTTATTTCACAGGCATTGACCCTGCTGTAATTTCCGGCGATACAACAGAAGGTTATGATCCCGACACGTATGTATTTAAAAAGGAAGACAACTCTCCTTACTACGATCCGCTGGAAGTGCAATCAACTGACGAAAATGGTAATATCACAGAAGGAAATTTTACAGATGTAAACCTGATTGAGAAAGATGAACTTACTGAAGAGTTTGTTTCTCAATTCTTTTTTAAAGATGAAGATTTTTATAAAAGCCTTTTTGAAACAACCACAAGGCAACTTACAAGCAACGATAAAGAAACACAACTTCATTTGATAATAGTTGCCAACACAAACGATCCTGACATTGGAAGTACCTGCGCACTTGATAAAGACAGAACACTAAAAACTTTTTCTGATCTTTCTGAATTTATGGGTATTCATTTCGATTCAAAAGTTATATCGGGCGATGACTATAATATAAAAAATGTGCAGGATGCGGTTAATAATTTAAACCCATCATCACGCGATATTGTTGTGTTTTATTATTCAGGCCACGGTTATAGTAAACCTGATAATAAACAATATCCATATCTTGAATTAAGATCAAAAAGTTTTCAAAGCCTTGATGATAATTCTATGAACATTCAGGACATTTATAACCAGATTGTACAAAAGCATGCAAACGTTTCTTTGGTTTTTAGTGATTGTTGTAATACACTGCCTGAAACAGAACCGGCAATCAGCGGCGAAGTTGCACTTACAAGAAGTTCTTCGCTTGGTTGGAACTTAAATAATTGCTTGCAGCTTTTTTTACCGCCTGCGCCTGTTGCTGTATTAATGACGGCCGCTGCAAAAGGAGAAATGTCGGCGGGCAATAACAGTTATGGTGGTTTTTTTACGTATAACTTTCGGTCTGCACTTGTAAATTATCTCAGCCCTGTATTTTCAATTTCAGGCGTTTCATGGCCAAAATTAATAGATGAAGCCACTACACAAACAGTAAAAAAAGCCTCTAAAACATGGTGCAATCTTCCTGACGGAACAAGAGCTGTATGCGTTCAGCATCCAATGTATAAAATGTTTTAAATTATAAAGCTTATACAATTTCAAAATCATTCTTATTATTCCAAAAAAATGGCCGGTTTTGCAAAACCGGCCATTTTTTTATAAGTGTAATTTTATTTCATGCTCTTTCTTTTTGATTATATGTAATGGTATTAAAATTTGTTTCAAGTTCTTCGCCGGTTAAATCGAAATAAAGATTTTGCAATTGATGCAAATACTTTACAGGCTTTATATTTTTAAAATTATCGCAGAAAAAATTAACGCCGCTATCATTAAGCAGGCACTTAAAAAAACTACATTCAAAAACCGAAGACTCCTTTAACCAGCTAAATTGTGTAAAGCCGGAGTTAAGCAATATTTCTTCGGTGATACTTATGGAAACAAGTTTATCTACACTAATCCATTTCCCGGCAATATGCACCTGGTTTTTGCCAATCTCTGTTATTCGTTTTATGCGGCCTGTATCATCATAGTAAGCACGCACATCGAAGAAATTATCAATTCTTAATTCTTGTACTTTCATAATAATAATTTTAAGATGAATAATAGATAACTTTTTAAAGTTAGTTTAAAAGCAGTCGTTGGTTTTCGCAAAAGGGTTTATTCGTATCCCTTGCGTGCACGAATATTTCATTAGCTGTGATGATGAAATGCATTGATTTCAGCAAATTAATTTTACTTGTTGCAGTTATAATTTTATGATGGAATTAATTGCTTACATACTGAATGCCTAATTCAAACTTCTGAAATCAACCGGCACCAATTTACTTACACCAGGTTCCTGCATGGTTACGCCGTAAATTACATCAACGGTGCTCATAGTTGTTTTGTTATGTGTTACAATAATGAACTGCGAATTATTGCTGAATTGTTGAATCATATTGGTAAACTTGCCAACGTTAGCGTCATCAAGCGGCGCATCAACTTCATCAAGAATACAAAACGGCGCTGGTTTTATAAGATAGATGGAAAACAATAATGCCGTTGCTGTTAATGTTTTTTCGCCGCCGCTTAATTGTGTAATGCTCGATGGCTTTTTGCCTTTAGGTTTTGCAATTACATCAATGCCCGTTTCGGCAAGGTTATCGGGATTGTCAAGCACCAGATCAGCAGTGTCTTCTTCTGTAAACAATGCTTTAAATACGCGCTGAAAATTTTCACGCACTTTATTAAATGTATCAAG
>JBDUEO010000251.1:0-5330 GCA_040002335.1 Parafilimonas sp.
AAAACATTTTAGAGGATGGAAAAAAATAGCCATAGTTACAGATGAAACCGGCGTTGAAACTTTTACCCCAAAGTTTGGCGCTTTAATTCCCGGCGACACAAAAGGCTTTAAACTTTCTGAAAAAGAAATAGCAAAAAAATGGGTGGCTGAAGAATAATATTTGCAATAATTTTTTATAATTAAACATCCACTCACAGTATTTAACGTATATAAGCATCATGAAAAAATATTTTATAACTACTACAATCTTGTTGACTGTTTTGTATTCCTATTCACAAAATACTTCTACAGTAAATACAGATAAAGCTGCACAATTTTCTTTCGGTATTGGCGGCGCGTATAACAACATTAAGAACTTAAATACAGCATTATCAAATGCAAGCCTGCCAACAATTGGCAAGTTTAATTTAGCAGGCATTGCAGAAGGAAATTTTAGAATGAAAAATTTATTGTTTGGGTTAAATTCCGGGATGGGCGCTTATGCAAAAAAAAGTGATCATTATAATACTTCTGTAATGAGTTATTCCGGTGGAGTGAACATTGGATATTATATTATAAATGACAAGAAATTTCATTTGGCACCGCAGGCAGGAATTGGATTTTATTCAACGCAGGTTAAGATTACACAACGAAATGGTTTTACAAATTTTAATGATGTGCTTGCGAGCGGTAATTCAACTGATATCATTCAAAATACCGGCGTATTGGATTTTTGTTTGAAGTTTGATATTGCCGATTTTACAAAAGATAAAACCTGCTTATCCGGCTTAAGACTGGGTTATAAATATGGTTTAAGCAAACGCGGTTGGGGCATTGATGAAACAAATAATACAACGGTTGATGACTCACCTAAAGACAGGATAAATGAATATTATGTTTTGGTTACAATAGGTTTTTCAAAATTGAAACCACAAAAAATGTAGCATTATTTTTAAGGCAGGCCGGTAAGATTTTTTATACTGAAACCACACTAAAAATATCTTACCGGTCTGATAGCGTATCCTGCAGTTTTTACTTCAGCTATTTGATTACCATTTGTAAAATTCTGAAACCATGCTTTACTCGAATTCTGTTCGGTTGAGCTCCAGTAAGAAAATGTCGAAAATCCGCCAATTACATCTTTATGTAAATACATTTTATTCAGTTCATCTTTTGATGGCAGGTACCAATCATTATAACCATTCTGTATTAACTCAACACATTTAAGTGCAGCATATTCATCCGGTTCGTTTTCAGGATTTCCCTGTGTTTTATAAATACTATTTGTGTTAGTAAATCCTGCACCAAGCTTTGCAGAAAATGTGCCGTTTAATGTATCTTTTTTTGACCAGGAAGCAGGTTCTTCCAAATCGTCTGGCGCTGCAATAATTCCATGTGTGCCTGATTGATTTAGATAAAAAATAATTCCGCCACCATAATGCTCACCTATAAAATAATTTTGCTTCGCAGATGATTGATTGGATGAAGATGCAGTAAAGCCATTATCTTCTTTACTGCATGAAGAATTTATTATAACGATAAAAATTAGAAGATAAATGAAGGTAAATTTATTCATGAGCAGATTTATTTAGCTTACCAAATATAACTACACATAGCAATGAAATGCAAAAATAAATTTGTTTTACTTAAACAATTATTCAGAGCAATAACCTTAATTTTTATGGTATTTTATTTTACGGTTATGGTTAAAAGTTTATCTCTTGACGTTGCATAACCATTTGAAGAAGTATAAAAACCCGCGGCATATATTGAAGCATTATTAAACTGAACTCCATTCCAGTCATTACCATCCACAGTTTGCCAAATTGCTCCATAAAAAATTCCAAAATCTCCACCTGTAAACCTCCCGCTGCCAAAAACAATACAGCTATTTGCTGAAAGTGGTTTCACAATGCGAAATCCTGATGAACCTGATATTCCCTGATCTATCCAGTTATCTCCGTTATCAGTTGTTTTATAAACTTCCAAATGTGAAAAACAATAACCAACGCCATCTTTAAATTCAATATCATTAGAATATTTGGAAGCAGAAGAAGAATCAACGTTCCAGCTAACGCCATCATCTTTACTTATTAGCCATTGGCTGCTTAAAGTGGTACAAAACCCAGTTCCATCGTTAAAAATAATTTTATAAAAATTAAAGGGTGATGTTGTTACAGATGTCCAGTTTTCTCCATTGTCTGCACTTCTGAATATTTCATTTTTAATACCATTAGCAGCGGCAAACAATTCATCATTATCATTCGTGCTTATCGAAACAAATTCCTTATCAGGTTTATCAAGCACTACTTTCCAGGTATTGCCTCCATCATTTGTTTTTAATATTTGGCCGCCTGCAGGTGTACATCCATTACCAATGCATGAAGTCGTTCCTCCAACTACATAACCTGTGTTATTATTAGTAAAAAGCAGTTGATATAAATAGATAGAATCAGGAGAAGCATATTGTAGTGTCCAGTTAATACCGGCATTTTTTGTTTGATAAATTTCACCTGCATTTGTGATAACAATTCCATCTAATGCATCAAAGAAATGCATATCGGTTACTACATTTTTTGATGGAAGATCTGCTGCAAAATCTATTTTAAGATTATTATTTTCATACGGAACTGAATCTGTCTGTAATGAAGGAAGCGAAATGGTATTACTTTCTTTTTTGCAACTTGTGATGAAGAAAAGTATTGATGCCGAAACAAACAGAAACAGTGTTATAGATTTCATATATAAATTGACAACCGATTATCCGTTATCGTTGCAATGCTGTGTTAAACTTTAGTATTGTATTTTTATTTCATGATTCAAATTTCGAATAATAAACTTAGCGTAACAATTAGCGAAGAAGGTGCAGAATTGCAAAGCATTCAGCTAAATAATATAGAATATTTATGGCAGGCAAACAATGATTATTGGGGTAAACATGCGCCGGTTTTATTTCCAATCGTTGGTGAATTAAAAGATGGGAAATATATTTTTAATAACAAAGAATATAAACTGCCAAGACATGGTTTTGCAAGAAATAAAACATTCGAAAGCAATCAAACTTCAGCCTCATCTGCGATATTTACTTTGCACAGTAGTGAGGAAACTTTACCCGTTTTTCCTTTTCATTTTATTTTCCAGGTTGAATATAAAATAACTGATACAACACTTTCCTGTATGTATCATGTGCAAAATACAGGAACGGATATAATGTATTTTTCCGTTGGCGGGCATCCTGCATTTAATGTACCATTACAAACTGGTTTGCTTTACACAGATTATATGCTTGAGTTTAATAATGATGATGTATTGCATCGCTACCTTTTACAAAAAGGATTAACAGGAAATGATGTTGAAGAGATACCGCTCAACAATAAAAGATTGCAATTAAGATCGTCATTGTTTTATGCAGATGCCATAGTTTTAAAACACATAAAAAGCAACCAGATAAAATTATATTCTGATAAAGATGCGCATGGCTTAAAATTTAAGTTTGATGGCTTCCCGTACTTCGGAATCTGGGCTGCCATTGATGCTCCATTTGTTTGTTTGGAACCATGGTGCGGTATTGCAGACAACATGCAGCATGATTACGAGCTTACACATAAAGAAGGCATCAATAAATTGCCTGCCGGTGAAAACTGGCAAAAAACATGGAGCGTTGAATTGTTCTAAAAAACTACTGCTGTTCCTTAACAAAATCCCTGAAAGCAGCGCCATTACTTCTTAATTCTCCTAATCCATTTTGCAATGCCACTGCACGGCCGGTGCCACCATCAGCGCTATAAAAAATAGCATAACGCAAATCTGCATCACGCGCAGCCTGCAATAAACCTTTAACCAACGAAGGCGATGTATTAAACACACCAAATTCATTTGTAAGAATGGGTTTTCCTGTAGCTGTTTTAAGATAATCGGCAACAAATGCGAACACTTTCCCATCAACCGTTGTATCATTTATGTCAACGCTTTGCGCACCTCTTGATCTTATTGGTTCATACCAGTGAAAATTTACATAATCGAGGTCGAGTGTTTTATAAGCTGCAATAATCTTCCTGCCAAAATCGAGTTGTTTTTTAATCATAGGGTTTGAAGTATTATTTAATCGTTGAAGCAATTGTGGCGGAAAAACTTTCTGTGCAAATTCATTTGCTTTTTGTTGTTGGCCATGCTGCGTCATATCATCATATACAATCAGGCAAACTTCCCTGAAAGTAATCCCTCCGTTTGTAACTTTTAAGCCTTTTGCATGTGCAATTTGAATAGCTGTTTTTAATTCATTAATATAATCATCAGCATCGCCGCTATGATAATTTGGATTGTCTTCTTCATTTTCAACAACCACAACTTCAGGCTTATATTTATCGAGAATAGAATTTAAAGATTTGCTGTATGCATTCATATCTGTTGGAAAAGGAACAGGCGCATGATTCCCTGCAGCATTGCGCGGAATACCAGAATTTATGTTCAACAAAACTTTCAATCCGGCTGCAACATACGTATCATATCCTTCGTTGGAACCGCCCCAGCTATCTATATCTATCCTTGCGCGTATATAATTTACGCCTAACGCTTTTGCTACTTTTACCTGTTGCGATGGAGGAAGAAGGTTGCCTTCTGTTTTTGCAACCATTACACCAAAATGTGTTTTATTTCCTGCACTATCGTTAGCTGTATTGTTTATTTGCTCACCGGCCGGGTCCGTTTGCTGTTGTGTATTTCCGGAATTATTCATATTCGCATTATTGCAGTTATTATTCAGCGGTAAAAACAAAAAAGAAAATAAAATTGATTGCAGTCTCATGTATTTGTAATTTTTTCATCAAATGGAAAAAACCATTGACGCTTGTATTAAAAAGAAGTTTAAAATATTCATCTTACTTGCCAAACTTATGCCACGAAAGCGGGTTTAATTTTTTTGATCCTTTTACCAGTAATTCTTTTTAGTCTTACAGATATTTTCTTCGCAATAAAAGCCCCTGCAAATTGCTTTCGTTAAAATGTATTTAAATGATAATAATTTATATCTGAAAAAACGCTGGCATCGTTAAGCTACAGTCTGCCTTAACTAAAACATAATTCTGTATAATAAAAATATCTTTGAACCATGACTAAATTAAGCGTCAATATAAACAAACTGGCAACCTTACGTAATAGCCGCGGCGGAAATAATCCTGACATTATTCAGTCTGCTATTGATGCGCAAAAATTTGGTGCAGATGGGATAACGGTACATCCGCGGCCCGATGAAAGACACATTCGTTATGACGATGTGCGCAGCTTAAAAAAAATAATTACTACAGAATTTAATATTGAAGGAAACCCGCAGGAACAAAAATTTGTAGAACTTG
>JBDUEO010000252.1:0-5326 GCA_040002335.1 Parafilimonas sp.
CGGTGGTTGCGGTGCCTGCGGCATGCCCATCATCGGCATTGAGCCGCCAGGGGCGTGCGGTTGCACGCCATCTGGCCCCATTTGGCCTTGAATCATCGGCAAACCGATGTGACCAGAAGCGGGATCGACCATTCCCCCACCCATCTGGCTTGGCGACCACCCTGCGCGCTCCTCCATTTGGCGTTGCACGTCTGGTGGGGCGTCCGCGTAGTCGATGGTGAGGCCCGAACCGCGTGTACCGAGCGGTTCGTCCGTGTTCGTACCCGTGGAAGGAAGCTGCGACGGCTGGAACCCAGAAATCTGCTCCATTTGGCGCTTCACATCGTCGGGCACGTCCGCGTAGTTCATCGTTTCGATGAGCTTTTCGGTCGGGAAGATGCGGTACGCGTCGGGCGGGAGCATGAAACGCTCAGGGTCCTTGATGCCGAACTGCTGCATCGCCCACAGGATCGTCGCCTGCGGGTCGATGATGCGGTTGAAGAACGGCGAAAACGCCTGCATGAAATCTCGGGCCTGCTGCTTGCGGTACGCCTCGTTGTGGGGAGCGGTTGAACCGCTCTCCACGGAGAAATCGAACTGGCCGCAGATGTCTGCGTGCGTGTACGTGAACCAGACCTTCGTGCCGTCCTGGCGCGTGATCCGTGCAGCCTGCTCACCAGTGAGGTACTGCTGGTTGAGTTGCAGCAACCGTTCACCGAGGCGACGGTAGAAGTCCTCGATCTGTGCCTGCTTGTCCGCAGCGCGGGCATTCGCAGCATCCTGAATCTGCGACACTTCGGTGGCGGTACGACGCAAGTTCGGGGCTGTGCCACGCTGGAACTCGGTTACACCAGAAACGAGGTCGAGTTCCGCTTGAACATCTTGGCTGTACGTGAACAGTTCAGGGTTGATGTTCTGCGTCGGCATCGGCATGATGGATTCCTGCATCGGCTTCCCAGCCGTGTTTACGGGAACCATCGTCATCGGAACGGGCGACTCCAAAGCGGAGACACCAGCGTCATCGAACATGTCCTGATCGAACAGATATTTCGGAACCAACTGGTTCCGTGCATTCATCAACTGTGAACGAGTCTTGTTGAGCTCGTCCATCAGCGACTCAATCGCCTCAAGTTCACCCATCGGGTAGAACTCGCCAGGAACCTCGTAGTCCCCAAGAAACACAAACGGGTGCCCGAACTCGTACGGGATGTCCTTCGGCTTCACCAGGAAGCTCGAAGCGGACGGCGAAAACACCGACATCGTGCCCTTTACGATGTCGTAGAACTCGTAGATCGTCACACGCTGAACATCAGCGCCGTAATCCTTCGAGTCTTTACCGTCAGGCAACCAGTCCTGGTTGAACGTCGAATCGGCCGACGTACCAATACTGTTGCGGGCACGCGAATCGTAGCGGGGGTCCGACTGGACTTCCTCCAACGGCTTCACGAGACGCTGACAAATCCACTTCAAATCCTCAGGCGTTGTCGCCTCAGGGTCGATGAAGATGTCTTTCGGGTCTACCCGAATGGCGTACGGGCCATCCTCAAGGGTGACCAGTTCCTCCTCAGGAACACCAGAGTCGATGTCTTCCTCTGTGGGAAGATCACCAGCCATCTCGGGATTCGCCTGAGCGAAATCGTCAGCCTGAGCGTTCGCATCCGCAACCTGCTGGTTGCGCTTCGCTTCGGGCACCGCGGCCATCTTGTGTTTCAGCCGCCACCCAACCTTCGTCCAGCCGTGACCGAAAATCAGGCTGTCCTTGACGGTGCGTCGCGCCTCAGGCTTGATACCGCAATGGCGTATCTGGTACGCCAGCACGGCCTCCGCAATGACAGCCCTGTCGGCGTCCTGCGGACCCATCGCCTCCACCGTGAGGCGGGGATAGTTGATTGACACAGACGGGAAAACGATGTTCACCGTCGAGAAACCGAACGCAACCGAAATGCGGTCCTGGTTGTCCTGCTTCTTCGAGTACGGACGGTTGCGGTACACGTCCTTCATACGATCCCAGAGGGCGTCGTATCCCTCGTGAGCTCGATATTTGCGCGAACGTTCCACGCGGCCCTTGTAGCGGGCCAGAAGATCAGCCTGACTTGGCTGTGCCACTAGTGGAAACTTCCGTCTGGACGGCCGACAGTGATCCCGTTCGCTTTGGCGGCAGCGAGGTCACGGGAAACTTCACCCATCACCGTCGTGTCATGCCAAGACTCCTGGCCGTACGGGAAACACCAAGGGTTGTGGCCTTTGCCACGCCAGAACCGCATCTTCGCCTTGAAACACGTATTCGGGTCACACCCCTCATGTGTGGACGCAACACATACCTTTGGGGGTGCAGGAAGATAGGACATTCAACTTACGGTTGATCTGTCCCTGCTAGGCGTGGGAACGGGCTTGACGCATGTTGCTGCGACCCAAAACCCACGGCTCGTTCTTCTTCGCTTTGTGGTTCATTTCCCGAACGATGTAATCCCAAGTCCCCCACTCAGGACCCTCCGCTTTCGTCTTCTGCTCTGGGCTGAAAGCCCAGCGCATCATCTCCACCGCAATAGCGAGGCTCATCACGCGGTCGTCATGGGGCGACCCAGAGGTCGACCCATCGTCCTTCGTCACGTACTGGCAAAGCTCCTCCACCGTGGGTGCGTCCACAAGAGAAATGGAGCATTCACGAAGGGCCGTGCCCAAACCGTCGATGATCCTCGGCTTCGAGGTCTTCGACGTGTACCAGCCGAGACGCTCCGACATCGACTCACGGCGGTTGTTGACGTTGCGTTGCGTGTAAATGCGCGGGTACTTCGCGGTCTGCTGCAACGCCCGCAGCACTGTGCCACCGTGCATGTTCGATTCCACCCCGATGAGGGCTGTGCGATACCAACGCCCCAGCAACCCGAGCGCGATCCCGAACAGGTCAGGGTCGGCTTTACCATGCCAGTGGGCCACCACGTCACCAGACTGCACGTCGATGACATGCGCAGACGAGAAGTCGCCACGGACCAGCCCCTCGGCAGTGTCGGCACCGACCACATACGAATGGTCCGACACGGGCTTCTGGTACACCGACAGGGGGCCAGTAGCGTATTCACGGAACGCCCACTTCACTGGGCCATCCTGAATCTCCACCATGTTGCCCCGCAGCGGTGACTGTGTTTCGATGTCACGCAGAATGTCCACGTCGAACACGGGGTTACCTGACTTCAGGAACGCCTCATCCTCATTCGACGGGTATTCCTGGGCGAGAGCCTGCGGGCTCATGTCGCGCTTCTGCGCCTCGTACCAGTCCTGGTTCCGCTCGGGAATGGCGGACCACGGGTAGAAGATCGAGTAGAAGTTGTTGTCACCCTTGCGGGCACCAACCCACAACTGGTGGAACAGGTTGCCGTAGCCGTGCGCCGTCGACAAGGCGGCGATGCGGCCACCCACGTCGGTGACAGGCTTCACCGACTTCCATGCCTCCTCCGAATCGGGCATGAAAGCGAGTTCGTCCAACACCATGAAGCTGGCACTTCGCCCACGGGCGGGATTGTTGGCACTCGGGTGTGACTCGATGTAGGAACGGTTGTCGAAAGACAGGTTCGTGGAGTTACTGTTGGTACGTTTCGGGAGCCTCGTGCGAAGATCGTCCTCAAGGTCGTCGTACGCCTCGGCAGCCTTCCGCAACGCATCCTTGGCATCCTGCTCCCTGCGGCTCAGGATGATCGCAGACCATCCTGGGTGGAACAGTGCCGACCACAAACAGAACTCCATTGTGAGGGTCGTGAACCCGATCTGACGGGCCTTCAACACGATCGTCTGGGCCTGTTCGATGTAGGCCCTGGCCGTCTCCAACTGGGCATCACGGAGCTCGAACGGCACCCGCCCACGGGAAGGGTGCTCAATCTTCACCTGTTCCAGACAGAACAGGCGGAACCCTTCAAGCTGCGAATCAACATCGCCTTTCCTGCCACGGTAGCGGCGGATGCGCCGCTCCCACAGAAGGTTGTTCAGCGACAGATCAGCCATTGGCGCGAAGTTCCACTTCTGTGGACGCCTGCTCAGCGATCAACGCATCCAGTTCCTCATCGGAAAGATCGGAGGGGCGCACATCGTCAGCCACCTCGGGCGCGGCGAGGGGCGTCACCTTCTGGGCGTACGCCAAATACGCGTTGATCGCAGCCACCTGGTTCTTCGCGTTCGGGTCCGTTGCCGTCGACTTCAACGCGGCCAGAACCTCAGCGATCGCATCAGGGGTCACACCGACCTCGGTGACGCGCTTGTACCAGTACTCCTTCACCCGAGAATCCTGTTCCCAAGTGCCAGGCGTCGAGTAGGAAACCTCGTGGTCTTCACACCAGGCCCGCATGGTCAGCGGGAACTTGTGCTCGTCAGGGGTCAGCTTCCACTCGATGTACTCCGCCTGGAGCGGTTTCAGCCTGTCTTTGAGACGGTCAATCGACGTTGTTGCCATTCAACTTATGGGTCGAACGTCCCTGATACCCCGCAAAAAGGGAGCGGTCACCAACGGAAATGCTAGGTACTCGAAACGACCTGCCACCACGACGCCAAGCGAAGAGCCCCTTCACGGGTTCCCCCCAGCATCTTCACCGCCGTCGCGCAACTACGGCACATCAAACCGAGGGGCTTACGGTTCGAGTCGCACACGATGCTCATGCGGTAGTTCGATGAAGGGTGTTCACCGCAGCAAGCACAGCAACCGCGTTGCTTCGAGTACATGTCCGCGAAATCGAAGGGTGTCATTCCGTAACGATGCTTGAGGTTGTAGCGCCAGCGGTCCTGGGGTGAGATCGGCGGCTTCGCCGCTTGGCGCTCGGCAGCAGCAGCGACACAACCGACGCAGCGGCAGGAGTGGTAGTCGTACCCGCTGTAGGTGCCGTGCCAGGGTTCCTGCCCAGTCCAGACGGCCACAGCCCGCTTGGCACGGTTGGCTTTGTGGCGAATGCGGTCGGCTTCTCGCTTCTCATCGGGCGATTTCATACCTGAGAGTATGTCACGGTTCTCGGGGGATCACGAGTTACCACAGGGTACCCTTACGCTACTTGTGTGTAGAGTATTGTTTCCGCAGTGTGAAACATTCAGAAGGCGTTTACAAAACCGCAGGTCAGCTTGGGATGATCGGGACGTAAGGTGAAAGCACTAGTCAATATTCAAGCTCTTCTGCTGTTAGCACAGCAGAGAGAGCACTTGGAGCCTAAGCGACAAGCGCTCGGACTAAGCACAAACGCTTAGCTTGCGTCCACAGTCCTTGCACATAGGCTTGGCTGGAAAAGCTGAGAGGAGTCTCGCTCGAATGCCGAGCGAGCTCGGTCTGCGTGTGTTCGCTGGGGTCAGCGAACGTGGACTTTCGAGGATGCCC
>JBDUEO010000253.1:0-5319 GCA_040002335.1 Parafilimonas sp.
TTTGTAAGTGGATTAGAAGGAAAAGTTGCAGGCGTGAATGTTAGCGGCGTTGCCACTGGTCCTAATGGCGCATCAAACATCATAATTCGGGGCATAACATCATTAACAGGAAATAGTCAGCCATTATATGTTTTAAATAACGTAATACTTGTTAATCAAAACTATGCAACTACTGATCTTGGTGGTTATGGCGGAAGAGATGGTGGTGATGGTATTGGAGACATAAACCCGGATGACATAGAAAATATCTCCATATTAAAAGGCTCTGCTGCAACTGCATTGTATGGGTATCGCGGTGCAAATGGTGTAGTGCTTATTACTACAAAAAAAGGCAAGAATGGCAAAGAGCTTGGTGTTGAAATAAATTCCAATTATGTTTTAGAAAACGTGATTGACGAAACCGATTTTCAAACAACATATGGGCAAGGTTATAACGGAGCTAAACCGATTAGTCCGGATGATGCATATGGCTCTATGGAATCAAGTTGGGGTGCGGTGATGGATGGTACTTTGGTGCCACAATTTGATGGCGTTTCAAGGCCGTATTCAAATGTTGCGAAAGGAAACATGCAACGTTTTTATAGAGAAGGGCAGACTGCAACTAATACAATATCTCTAAGTAAAGGATTTGGTGAATATGGCAATACACGCTTTTCTGCGAGTTATTTAAATGATAATAGTTATGTTCCAAATGCAGGGCTTCAACGCCTTACGTTTACGCAAAATACTGATTTGAAGTTGAGCAAAAATCTTTCATTAACCTTATCTGGTCAATACAATTCAGAATACACAAAGAATGCTCCTTATGTTTCAGATGCGATAGGCAATTTAAATTGGGGACCGGTATTTTTACCACGCAATGTTAATATAACAACATTGGCTGGCGCTAATGGAAATGGTACTACAGCTAATGGGCATGACGAGTTAAACCCTTTTGGGGATTTATATACTACCAATCCTTATTTTGCTGCTTATTTGTTACAGGGCGCTGTTCATCGTAACCGTTTTATTGGTTCTGCTAATTTGAAATATACATTCAATAACGGTTTATTTTTCGGAGTACAGGCAAATGAAGATTATAGTGATGACCGCAATACAAGTATAGAACCGGAAGGAACAGGTTATCTTGTTGTTGAAGGAGTTAAAGGAGACATGAGCGAGCAAAATGTAAAGCAGGGAGAATTTAATATTGATGCCACTACAGGTAAGAATTTCAAGTTCTCAAAAGACCTCTCATTAAACATTTTATTAGGCTACAATTACAGAGAATTTCACCAGGAATTTCTTAATGCTTCCGGTAACACATTCGCGATTGATTATTTATATACTTTACAAAATCTGGTATATCAATTCACAAGTTATGGTTTGAATCATCAAAAAAATGCATCCGTTTATGGCAGCGCAGACCTTGCTTATAAGAACTATGCATATCTTACAATAACCGGCCGTAACGATTGGTATTCTACACTTGCACCAAGCAGCCTTAAAATACATTATTTATATCCATCTGTAAGCGGCTCATTTGTTTTTTCCGAATTATTGCATATACCAAACATGGATATTGGGAGATTGAGGCTTAGTTATGCCGCTACCGGCGGTGAAGCTGACGATGCTTATCAAACACGTCAAGCTTATTACGTTAACGGTACTTTGATTTACCCTAATGGTACTCCATATCCAATTGGCCAGGCTGGGAATGGCACTGTTCCTAATAGTGGATTAGAGCCATCTAAAACACAAGAATTTGAAATAGGCTCAGAAATGGATTTCTTTAACAACAGGCTTAGAACAGATATCGCTTTCTATCATAAGAATGTTATTGGCGATATTGTGCCAGTAAGTATTGATCTTACATCAGGTTACTATTCCGCGCTTCTTAATGTGGGTAATATCAGGTATAATGGAGTTGAATTTGACTTTGGCGGAATGCCTGTTAAAGCACGTAATTTTAGTTGGGATGTTGATTTTAATGGAAGTTATGCAGTAGGCAAAGTAATATCGTTAGGGGGCCAGCCTTTCGTTGCACTTGGCAGTACGCAAGGTGATTGGACGAGCACCGGAAATTCAGTTGCTAATGTTCAGCAAATAGTTGGTAAAGCACCTTCGCAAATAATTGTGTTAACTGCTGCACGCGATAAAAATGGCAATATAAAAATTGATCCTACAACCGGCGCACCTAAACCGGGAAAGAGTACTGCACAGGATTTTGGAGCAGCTTTTGATCCATGGAGCGGCGGTATTACAAATACTTTTAGGTATAAAAACTTTGATCTTACATTTTTAATAGATGGTAAGTTTGGCGGAAAACTATTTTCCAATACAAACTTTACAGCATACGTACAAGGCCTTTCAAAAGAAACCTTAGAAAGAGATCCGGCTGGTTATGGAACTGATAAGATTGGCGCTTCTGATTATTATGGAAGATTGGCTAATGCAAACCCATCTATGTTTGTTTATGATGCTAGTTTTATAAAATTCAGGTCTTTAAATTTTGGATTTAACTTTCCGGCAAAATTATTTCATGGTGCAGTGCAGGGCCTGCGGTTAAGCTTTGTTTGCCATAATGTTTTTACCATCCTGAAACATACACCTAACATAGATCCTGAAACTGATTATTCAGCTTCTATTTATACCCAGGGATTGGAATCTCCGGATGTACCTTATTCAAGAACAATTGGGTTTAACCTAAACGTAAAATTCTAAACTCATAAGTATAATATAAACTTATTAAAAATGAAATTCATATCCATTAATATAAGCATTGCATTTTTTGCAGTAATATTATTTGTTTCCTGCGAAAAAAATTTTACAAAAGAAAATACGGACCCTACCAGCGTTCCTGCAGAGCAGTTTGATCCTAATTTCTTATTAAGCACCGTTCAATTAAATTATAACGGCAGTAGCGATTACCAAGGTGAGAACTGGACAACGGAATGGGGCGGAATAGCCGGTTTTATACAGCATGTAGCATCAACTAATACTGCTTTTTACTATGGAGATAAATACTTGTACAGTCCCGGAAATTTCGGAAAATATTTTGAAGAATGTTATCCCGCACAAGTGCAACCTGCTGTAGAATTATACCAGCTTACTCTTAATAAACCTCAATACCAAAATTTGCATCAAATATCCAGGATAATGAAGGCATTGGTATTTGAACGAATGACAGATATTTATGGTGATGTGCCTTACTCGCAAGCGGGATTGGGCTATTACGATCGCATTTATACGCCGGTTTATGATAAGCAGCAGGATATTTATACTGACTTATTGAAAGAAGTATCTGAAGCTGTTGATAGTTTGGATGAAAACGCAGATAAACCAACTGGAGATTTGTTTTATTCTTCTAATTCTTCACAAATTGACGAGTGGAAAAAATTTGGAAATAGTTTTTTATTAAGAATTGCAATGCGGCTAACAAAAGTTGATCCTGCAACTGCTCAGATATATGTAAATAAAGTGCAAGGCTTAACGATGACCAGTAATGATGATAACGCAATTGTACAACACAACGCTGGCAATTTTCAAAATCGTGATGCAATAGAAATAAACGGGCAGGACAGTACCGATTTAAAACTGTGCAGCACTTTTATTGATACATTAAAAAATAATAATGACCCGCGCTTACCGGTTATAGCATGGATTTATGCTACCAAAGATGATACATCAGAACATCAGTTAGGTCTTCCGCCCGGTTATATTATTGGCGGTTTAAATCCTGCTTTCGATATAACTAAAACAGTTGGGCTTGGTTATAATGCTGATTCGCTTGGTATGCAGCGCTATTCAAGATTTACAGATAAGATTTTAAATCTTACTGCTCCAAATTTGGTGTTGACCTATGCCGAAACGGAATTTCTTCTTGCGGATGCAGCAAAACGATGGGGTATAGGCGATGCTGAAACACATTATAACAATGCAGTACTCGCAGCTATTGGTCAGTTTGCTGCGTACGGAAGCAATGCAACCATTTCTGCTACTGCTGCAAATGCTTATTTAACTGCTCATCCTTATAATGCTGCAAATGCACTTAATCAAATCAACACTCAATATTGGATATGCACGCTGATGGATGAATATGAAGCTTGGAGTAATTGGCGGCGCACTGGCTATCCATTATTAAAGGCAACTAATTACACAGGCAACATAACCAATGGAACAATACCAAGAAGAATGGAATATCCCACCAGTCAACAATTTTCAAATGCAGCTAATTATAAAGCAGCAATTGCTAATTTGCAAGGTGGCGACCAGCTTACCAGCCGCGTTTGGTGGGATGTGAAATAATTGCTGTACAATGAAACAGAGTATTTTTTGTGTATTGCTGATATTTTTTTTCTTTAAAAATATTCATGCACAACAATCATCGCTTGACAGTTTATTAACTGTGCGCGGCTTTTGTATAAGTGCTCCATCCGTAAAAGATGTTGACAGGTTTGTGAAATTTATTGATGAAGAATTAGCACCAAGAAAAGTAAATACTTTAATACTTCGCGTTGATTATAATTATCAATATAAAAGCCATCCGGAACTTGCAGATAGCAATGCTTTATCTAAAAATGATGTTGATAAAATTGTAGCAGTTTGTAAAAAGGATAATATCAATTTAATACCACAGGTAAATCTTTTAGGGCATCAATCTTGGGATAATAAGACAGATAAATTGTTATCTGTTTATCCGCAATTTGATGAAACACCAAACGTAAAAATGCCTGCGCATTACGAATGGCCAAACGCAGATAATTTGTATTGCAAAAGTTATTGCCCTTTATATCCTGGCATACACAAAATTATTTTTGATATTGTAGATGAAATCTGCGATGCATTTCAATCAACAGCTTTTCACGCAGGTATGGATGAAGTTTTTTATATAGGTGAAGCGCAATGCCCGCGTTGTGGCGGAAAAGATAAAGCTGAATTGTTTGCAAACGAAGTACGGTTGATTGATGAACATCTTGCAGCAAAAAAACGCAGCTTATGGATTTGGGGCGATAGATTAATTGATGGAAAAACAACCGGAATTGGGGAGTGGGAAGCAAGCTATAACAATACGTACAGGGCAATTGATATGATACCAAAAGATGTAATTATCTGCGACTGGCATTATGAACGTGCTGATAAAACGCCGGTATATTTTGCCATGAAAGGATTAAATGTTATTACCTGCACATGGAACCAGCCAGCAATAGCTTTAATGCAAACAGATGATATGATCAATTTTAAAAAAACCGCGAGTGAAGAAATGCAACCGCATTTTTATGGTATGATGCAAACCGTTTGGATTGGCGCAGGCAGTTTTTTAAACGGCTCTTATTCCAA
>JBDUEO010000254.1:0-5311 GCA_040002335.1 Parafilimonas sp.
TTCAAATCATATATGATTTGCCGCATATAGTAATATACAATAAACAGCAATTAAAGATTACTGATTAAACCCAGCTTGATGTAGTGTTTAAGTGTTCCGGCGAAAGTTTGCAGCTTCGCCACATCTATTAAAGTTTGTAACTTTTATTAAACCTTCAGCAATACAATAAAACGAGGTTTAAAACTTTAAAATATAACAAGTAAGGGCAAATCTTAAATTTGCATTTTCAATTATTAGTAATCATCAATATATTTCAGCATTATTTAATTCAATATTGCTGCTTCATATTTAGATTGGCATTCAACGAAACACTTTTAGTAGCTTTACGAACAATGATTGGTTGAAGTTATTATAAATGGTGAGCTTTTGTGTTTCGAAGGTAGCAATTTTCCTGCCTTCGCTCCTTAATGAAACATTGCGAAGAAGGAAAATGGCAGAACAGCAAGAATGGAAGCAAGCGGAACTGCAATCATTATTTTATCGCCGGAAGAAAAACTGCCTTCTTATATTACTGCTGCTGTTACAGAAATTGATTTACCATTAACAACAGAATTGCAGGAGAAACCAAAATGGTCAACACTTTTTATTGCAGCCGGTAAAAAAGACAAAGTAAGCAAAGTAGATGTTGTTGGTTTTTTAACCAATAAAGGGCAATTAAAAAAAGAAGATATTGGTTTGATTGAAGTAAAAGATTTTTTCTCTTTTGTGTCTATCCGTAAAGTGAAAATGGGACATACTTTAGAGTTGATAAAAAATGAAAAAATCAAGAATAAAAAAGTGAAGATTGATATCGCCAAATAATGGCTTCTACGCTTCAAAATAAATTTAAAGCCAGCGTAAAGGAAACAGCACAACGTTTTGTAAACGTTATTCGATTGCTCAGCATGTTAACAGAAAAATCATTCAACTAAATTTAGATTATATTCATTTCTATCCATGCTAAAAAAATAAATTGGCGAAGTTGCCTTAACAATATGAACATAGTTTGGCAAAGTATGATTTTGAAGTGTTTTATGGAGCTTCCATTTCCCGCAGCTATTGTAAAGTTTGTAACTTGTTTTGATGCAATCCGAAATTTTTAAGAAACTGAGTACTTTTATAAATATAATTAATAGCAAAAAATTATGAGCACATCCGAAAAAAATTTAAAAGAAGAGTTTCTTATGAAGGAATATGATGCAGTGCGTACCGAAATGAATGATACAGTTAAAGAAACACGAATGGTTGAGCGAAACAGTTTAATTGCAACTACTGTAATTTGGAGTTGGTTGGCGACTACTGATCATGTAGCATATAAACAACTAAAATGGTTGCCAGTTATTCTCGTCCTGTTTTCAGCATACCGGGCTTTCGGACTTGCTTCACACATCGATAAAATAAGGAATTACTTAAGAAAATTTGAACACTCTGTTTTATTGGAAGATGATTGGGGCTTTGAACAATATTATAAGTCAAAATTAACTTCCAGGCGAATTTCATCTTACATTTTTTGGGTACTACTATTCCTTGTAACTTTAATAGTTCCATCATTTTTTTAAAAAGTATTGACAATCGAATTGCTGCTGTAAAATGCTAATTTAAACTTTGTATTAGCGGGAAAAATACTATTTCATCTTCTGGAATATCTAAATATGTACGGTAATTTTAATAAATTTTCTATGAAATATTTTTTACTTGTAATTTTTTTACTATTAGTTAGAGAAATAGTATATACACAGGATTTTGTACGGAATGTACTTTATGGAGAAAGATATTTTAATACAGATACTTTACTTGTTTGCTTTGACAAAAATGGAGATATTTATCCTGATTACTTTATTGCTGACAGTTCGTTAAAACAAGATTCGTCTCTTTCTAATTGGTATAAAAAGCATCCGTTAGTATTCGAACAGATAGCACAGCAATATAATTGCACTTTCCAGGAATATTCAGATACAAATATCCAAATTCTTGATGATTCTATCTTAATAAATTTATCTAAAAAAATTAATAGTAAGTCAATCATTGATAGCTCGGTAACTTTTATGATACATGGTTTCAGAAAATCTTTTACCCAAACCCGAAATGAAAAAACATCCGGGGAAGATTTTGAAATTTTAGAGCAGACAATATCAAAATTTACCTTATCAACTTTGTATGTAAAAGTATATTGGGATGCTATGTATGGTTGTTGCTTCTCAAAAAACATAAGCCATAATAAAGTTCTATTTCATTTGTTTGAAATAGCTGAACAAAACGCAACTAAAGTTGGTAAGCAATTTAGAAAGCTTTTAGTAGATACACAGTTTGATACAATCAATATAATATCGCATAGTTTAGGTGCTAAAGTTGCGTGTGAAGCCCTGTTTAATTGTTCTGCCGAATCAATTGGTATAACTCCATCTAATAAATGTATAAATATTTGTTTAATAGCACCTGCCATTGCCGGTATCAAAACTTTTAAAAATTATTATAACAGAAATTCGCAAATAAACTTTAAACAAAAAGATAACTATAGATTAGCTATACTTTACAATGAAAAAGATTTTGTTTTAAAGAAAAAAGATAGTGTAATTGAAGTGCTAGGCCCGGGGCCATATAAATATGGAAACACTACATTGGGATGCAACTATCATAACGCTGCTATTCATTTGCAAGATTACTTTATAACTAATTATCCTAATTCAACTATTACATTATTTAATCTTTCAAGTGTAGGCAAATGTCATCATTTAGGAAAATGTTATTGTTATGGCGATAATTTAAAAGCTATGGTAAATTTCATGAAAGAATAAAAATTATAGCCCGCCAGCTTCCATTTCTATTTCGTTGCTAATATTATCCCGTGCTAACGCAAAGTATGCAACCAAAACAATTATAGCAAAGCTTATTAATGCCATTGTAAATATTAATAAACTAAGCACAAATATACAACTCACTAAATCTGCTCTGCATACTTGAGAAAGGAATTTATCCTGTTAAAACTTTATAGAGCTAAGAAATATTGATCTAACAGCATCAGGTATATAAACTGCAATGTACTTGCTGTATATAAAGGCTTTACGAAGAGACATTGTGGAAAATGAAACCGCCGAGGCAACGAACAATCATTCATCGGCAAAATCAACTTACAATTTCGCGCCGGTAGAATCTTTATTTATTGGGTTGGCAGGCGTTACATGTAAGCTGTCAGCCGGTGCTACAGGTGTTTTTTGTTTCTGTTGAAAAGCATATCGTTTATAAGCTCTTAGTTCGCCTGCATAATCTTCCGTTGGCCAATTTTCATCAGTATTTTGAATAGCTATTAAATCGCTGTCATTTTTTGGAATATTAAGCGGCTGGTTAATTTTATATAGAGAGTCATATTGGTTTAACCGGTTTTGCAGTGCTATAATATGTGCTTTAGCTTTACTTTTTATGTCTGATTCCTTTACGCGCAACACTGTTACATTGGATCCACTTATTTTTTGCTGTGTTGTAGATTGATCAATAATTTTTTCCTGTTTTTTTTCACGGCCACTGCCCATAAGCGCCAACACTCCATGGGCAGCAAGATTTGCCGCAGCCATTTGAGCAGAGACACTACTGGTTTGAAAAACAACCAGCAAAACAGTAACAAAAAAAAATCTGCTTATAAGTTTCATTGAAAGTGATTTAAAGTTGAATCTATTGATTTTTACAAAAGTAGAAAATGTTTAGATTTTATGCGCTTGTTTGTTTCAACAGGGTCTTTTTATGTCCGTTATCATTTCCTTGGCTTGACGTAAAATTGTTAGATGTTTGGCGTTGTCTCCAGGCACGTCACAACGTAAGCAGATCTCAAATTTGCATTCTGCACCATTAGCAATTATAAATTTATTTTAAGCATTAGCATTATTGTTGTTTTATATCAGATTATGTAGCTTTCAGTAATTTTAAATTTTCATGAACTACTTTGTAACTTTATCTTCATAATCTTAATGTTTGCTGTAAATGAAACGATATTTTTTGCTTTTAATTATTGCTTTCTTATTCATGAACAAAGCAAACAGCCAGGATACTTTGCCTCGTTGGAAAACTTTGCCCGCCGTAGAGCCAATGCCAAAAAGCGATAACAGCGGCATGGCTGCAATAAATGGCGCACTATTATATTATGCTGTATTTAATAACAACGGGAAAGACCCGGTATTGCTGCTGCATGGTGGTTTTACGAATTCAGATGACTGGGGCGATGAAGTGATACGGTTGTGCAAAACACATAAAGTAATTGTTACAGATACGCGTGGGCATGGCAGAAGCTCAATGTCTGCACAACCATTTACCTACAATCTTTTTGCTTCAGATGTATTGGCGTTGCTGGATACGCTTCACATACAAAAAGTAGCAATTATCGGCTGGAGCGATGGTGGCGTATCAGGTTTATTACTGGCTATTCATCATCCTGAAAGAATCAGCCGCCTCTTTACTTTTGGCGCTAATTATAACCAGTCAGCATATAAAACAGAACCACCTGATAGTACTATGTCAGCACATTTTATGGCAAAAGTGCAGGCTGATTATAAAAGGCTTTCTCCCACACCGGATAGCTTTCCAAAACTAAGAAAAGCGTTGGGTAAGCTTTATAGTGCTGAACCTGATATTCCGCCGGCAGATTTAAAGAAAATACATTGCCCTGTAACAATTGCCCTTGGTGAGTATGACCAATTTATTAAGCGGGAACATGCAGAAGAAATGGCACAACTGATACCTGGTGCTAAGCTTGTAGTTATTAAAGGCGTAAGTCACGGTGGTCCTTTACAAGATCCTGACCTTTTTCATGAAGCTGTTATGCAATGGTTAAGCAACAAAGAATAATTGCATTTAGTAATACAAGAAATCAATCAATAGTATTATATGAAATGCCTGTCGGCAGGCGGGTATCCATTTAAATGCATGTAAAGCAAAGTTGGTTGAACTGCCCGAACAAAATGAACATAGCTCAGCTAAATATTATGTTGAAGGTTTGCAAGGCATCTATCCTGTTACAAATTTTATGTAATTAAAAGATATTGATCTAACAGCATCACGTATATGAAAGCGCAACTGCCCGTGCACAAAGCCACGCCAAGATGCATTGCGGAGAAGAAAAATCACAGTAATCAATTCTCGCAAGTTCTCGTGGCTTTTCACAAGGCTCTTAACGGAAACCCTGCGATGACGAAGTTCATCGAAAATAAACTTCACTACTTTTGCCGCGATGCAACAGAAAAAATATTCCCTGGAAACAATACTCGCCGGCTTTAATATTGAAGCGCTTAATGAAATGCAAAAGGCTTCTATAGAAGCTAATAAAAAACAGGGTGATATTATATTG
>JBDUEO010000255.1:0-5310 GCA_040002335.1 Parafilimonas sp.
TACAAAAACAACCTGGTGTTGATGAAGGCTGGAACTTTTGGCAACACAATGCAACCGGAAAAGTAAATGGCATTCGCACAAGAGTTGATTTTGATGTGTTCAGCGGAGATACAGCAAGCTTTAAAAATTTACTTATCCCTTAAAATGTAAATACAAACAGAAGTGATTTAGAGATTAAATGAATTGCTATTAATAAATAATGTTTTTGCTTCACATACAAGTCTATGCCAAGAGATTACTGCAGCAAGAAATAAAGGCCATGAATACTTTATCGAGATACTATAATTCAACTAAATATTTTGTGTACGTTTTTATTAAATGTGCAACAAGTTTTTGTTCCGCCTTTGGCAGTTGTAGAATTTTTTGCTATCAATACGCTTGTTATTTTTGTTTAAACACTTGCCATGAGAAAATTATTGATTGCTGTTTGCCTTCTTCTTTTTATAAATAGTATTTCTGCACAAAATGAAAAACTTTTTTACCACGAAATTAAAACAGACAAGAATGGAAATATTGTTCCATGGTATAGTGATGATCTTGGAAAATCGTACAGCCATGTAATACAACTTGTATGGAATTTTTGGGATACGATGCGCCGCGATATGAATGGTTTGCCTTATTATATGAATCACCAGGTTTGGAACCCAACTGTTGATGATCATCGCGGAATGGGCGGCGATCAATTGGCAATGGCAATATCTTCATGGCGTTTATTATATGCATATACCGGCGATGAACATGTAAAAGAAAATATGCGCTTTATTGCAGACTATTATGTAACGCATGGATTATCGCCTGCAACTGCAAAATGGGCAAACATTCCCTTTCCTTACAACACACTTATTTACTCAGGTATTTTTGATGGCGATATGCGTGCAGGTAAAGATGTTGCGCAACCGGATAAAGCGGGCTCGTTAGGATTAGAACTTATGCACTTATACAAAATTCAGGATGATACCATTTATCTTGGTTACGCAGTGCGCATTGCCAATACATTGGCGGCACATATAAAAACCGGCGACTCCAGTTATTCGCCTTTGCCATTTAAAGTAAATGTTTATACAGGCAAAACAGCGTTGCTACGTAATCATGATTTTACAGGCAAAGCCATTGACACTGCTGGCTACACAAGTAACTGGGCACCTACGATGCAATTGTTTCTTGATTTGATTGAACTGAAGCAAGGCAACACTGCTGCATATAAAAAAAGCTTTGATGTGTTGTTGCAATGGATGAGAAAATATCCTATGCAATTAAATAAATGGGGTCCTTTTTTTGAAGATGTTGACTGGTGGAGCGAAACACAAATAAATGCTATGACGTTTGCGCGTTTTATTATGGAACATCAACAATATTTTCCGCAATGGCAAACTGATGTACAAAAAATTATTAACTGGGTGCATGCAATGTTCAATAATACTAACTGGAAAAAATATGGTGTAACAGTAACCAACGAACAAACAGTTTATCCTGTGCCAGGCGAAAGCCATACATCAAGACAAGGTGCAGATGAATTGTTGTATGAATCTTTAACGGGCGATACATCACTTTATAATAATGCAGTGCGTGAATTATCGTGGGCAACTTACACGGTTGATGTTGATGGCAAAAATATTTTTCCTTATGATGAGAACTGGCTTACCGATGGCTACGGCGATTATGTTCGTCATTACCTGCGTGCCATGGATGCATTTCCGCAATTATCGCCTGATGAAGATCATATCATTTCAAGTACATCTGTAATTCAACTGGCTGCATATAGAGGCAATCTTCAAAAATATTTAGTGCCATCATTTAATGATATTGATACAAGTAAAGTGCGGTTGTTTTATATCGCATACGATACAAAAGGAACAGAAAGAATACGACTGCAGAACAAACCATCACAAGTATATCTTGAAAATAAACCAATGGCTGAAACGCTTACCGCAGAAGGCTTTGAATGGAAACCACTTGACAACGGCGGTTTATTAATTGTACGCAGAATGAATGGAAAAAATATTGTGATAGTTCAATAAAAGATTTAAAATTATAGCAAACTACATTTTCCAGGTAATTGTGATGACACAAGATATGTTATGCAATTATGGTTGTTTATAGAAATGCATTGATGCAGCAACCAACTTCCATTCACCGTTAATTTTTTCAACCATCCACATTTCATAGGAATAAGATTTTGTTCCGTCTTTGGCAGTTGACACTTCATCAAAGCTTGTCCATCCATTATCATTATGTATGCTCATCCTGTAATTTGTGGCTGTAGCAAAACCGCCCTGTCCCATAGCTGAAGAAGATTGAGTTAATGCTTCAGCAGGTATTGTTATTGCTTTGCCATCGGCGGTTGAAATGAGTATAACACTGTATGGTTGTATCTTCCAGCAATCTGCATACGCTTTTGCATCACCTGACCTAAAAGTGGTGGCTGCTTTTTCAAGCAGTTTTACAATGGCGATAGAATCATTACTGGTTTGGCTGTGAGCGAATGTGTAAGTTAGAAGCAAGCAAAGCGTGAGTGTAAATTTCATATGCATTTTGTTTGAGTATAAAGTTAACAGCTACATTATTTATTAGATAGACATTAAGTCTTTTTATTCTTGATTGCTTTATTTGAATTCTTGTCCTTTGAAACTCCCAATATTAGGTTCATCTCATTTTTAAGTAAATGGTCGAAAGTTTTGAGCAGTTCATCCTCAATAAGAAAACTTCTTTCTCCGAATCCCATTTCAGTTGTTAAATTAAAATACTTATTTACAGGAATTTTAAATTTTGTTGAAATTGTAGTAATTAAAATCTCAGATACTAACGAATGAATATAACGCAGATAATTACCTTCATGTAAAGTGTATTTTGCATTATGTAAATAATTAGATCGAACGCTGTATACTGTTTTCATTCTTTGAAAAATAAGTCGACTTTCATCTTTGTTTGCTCCCACTAATATTGCGCACATTCTACTTATTTTGTAAGTAATAGCTTGGTTTTCGCCTGATGTATTTAAGCTTTCAATAATCATCGTTAATAAAATGAACTTTACATATTTTTTTCTTTCATGAAAAGCCTGTAAATAAATTCGCTTTAGCTGCTCGAAGTCGTGAGGATGCTTTTCTGTTAAGTATATTTTAAGAAGTTGATTTACAAAAATTATATCTTTTTCGCTTAGATAAAATAGATTGATGCCATCAGTGTCATTAAACAGCATTTCCTCAATTTCAAAATGATCAAACCATCTTCCAAATCCTGAATGCTGGTGTCCTTTAAAATACTCACCTTTAATTGGATAATCTTCATATTCAGTATATCTACCTGTAAAATCATATAGCTTAACAAGGTGTGAAGCTTGAATCATTTGGAGAAAGTCTATTGTATGAAGAATTTTTTCTTCATACTCAGAATATATTAATATAGATACCGAAGTAAGATTCAAATATTTCAACATTCTCTCTTCTTCTTCAAACATTTGTTCAAACCCGTCTAATTCAGAAAATATTTTTTTTCGTATTTCAGATTCGTATGGACAATAAAAAATTCCATACGATTTGAAATCTATTTTTTCCATTTTTGATGTGTAAGCGCCGGTAAGAATATAGAATTGATAGTTTTTATTTTCTTCTAAAATTCGTTCACTCATACTAAAGATATTTGAGAGATTAAATTACCTAAAGCTAAAGGTTGTGAATTTTCAAACAAACAAACCAAGTAAATTTGAAAAATGTTTTTCTGATAATAATAGTTAAACAGAAATTATGGCCAACAATATAAAACAAGACCTCATCAATAAAATATCATCTACTGAAGATGAAAACTTATTGCTGTTACTTAAAACAGATTATGAATACTTTACTCAAAATCAAGGTAAAGATGTGACAGACGAATTATCTGAAGAGGATAAACAGGAGTTAATTAATCTGGTGAATGAGCCTTTTGGATATGAAACAATTTCTCAGCAGGAACTTGATGATGCAATCGGCAAATGGCGTACAAAATAATTTATAAGAAACGCTTTCAAACCAAACTCTTTAAGCTACTGGATTATCTTAAACAAGAATGGGGCGACAACGTTGCCGACAGTTTTATTATCCGTTTGCAAAAAAGACTTCATACTTTATCTGAACAACCTTACATCGGCGCCTCATCTACTGTAATAAAATCTGTGCGGAGCATTTTGATTACAAAACATAACAGGATATTTTATAGAATCAAAGATGATACAATCGAAGTCTTAAATATGTATGACACACGAAGTAATCCAAAGAAAAATCCTTACATAAAAAGCTGATTAATGTTTCTTATAACGTTGAATAATTGTTCAATAGAATTTCTACTGATGAATGGCTGCGGGATTGAAATGGAAAACACGGTGAAGGTTTTGTGCGTTGGCTTCTGCGCCGGATTTGTAATGTAAAGCCCGAACTGCAGCTCAATAGATAGATGGACGACGAGAGCCCCAAAAACTAAACATCATTCACCTTCCACCACATCCCTCTTACCTGGCTTTCTTGTTCTATTCGTTTCAGCACCGCACATCTTTACGATCTTCGGCGTGAACTTTCCCAAAACATCTACTAGAGCTTTCTGCGATTGCATTACCAGTTCAATATCTTTGTAGGCAAAAGGCGCTTCATCCAGTCCGCCGCCGAGCAACTTTACATTGTGTTTGGCGAGTTCCTGATTCAATGCATTTTGTGTGATGCTTGCATTAGCTTGTGTACGGCTCATTCTTCGGCCTGCACCATGCGATGCAGAGTTGATGCTGGCTTCTTCGCCTTTACCTTTTACAATAAAGCCGGGCGCCGTCATGCTGCCGGGAATAATACCGAGCACATCTTTACCCGCAGGCGTGGCGCCTTTGCGATGTACAATTACTTCACGTCCGTTATACATTTCTTTCCATGCAAAGTTGTGATGGTTCTCCACCATTGTTATTGGCTTGCGACCTAACTGCTTTGCAATCTTTTCATGTATCACATGGTGACAGGCACTTGCATAATCACCCGCAAGATTCATCGCGTTCCAGTATTCAATTCCTTCTGCTTCATCTAAAGTAAACCATGCAAGATGTTTCGCTTCCTGCGGTAAACGTCGCTTGCTAATTGCAAGCCTTGTATAATAGTTGGCGATGTTGGCACCTAATCCACGTGAGCCGCTATGTGTAACAAAGCCAACATATTTTCCTGCAGGTACATTCAATACATTATCTGCTTCATCAATTTCAATAATACCAAACTCTGCAAAATGATTGCCGCTGCCTGATGAACCCAACTGTTTCCATGCACGTGTATGCAGGCTTTTCAGCAAAGGCAATTCAAAGAA
>JBDUEO010000256.1:0-5310 GCA_040002335.1 Parafilimonas sp.
CACATATAACTGTTGATGTAAAAGGTTTAAGTGCAGATGTTGCGCCGGTTGTAGCAACACGCCCTGAATTTATGCGCCGTATGAAAGATATGGCGAATGTTGGCGGGGGGATGTCATCATTTTATGCACAAATGCCTGATGAAGTAACGTTAACTGTAAATGGTAATCATCCAATTTTTCAGCAATTATTAAAAGAAGAAAATACAGATAAACTGAATAAGCAGGTTCGCAGCCTTGCAGATCTTGCATTGCTTTCACAAGGGTTATTGAAAGGAGAGGAGTTAACCAATTTTATTAATCGCAGTGTTGAACTAATGGAAGGCAAAACAAAGAGTAATATTATTTTAGAAGCATAATTATTATAGTGGTTATCAATAAAAAAACTCCATTTTAAAATGGAGTTTTTTTATGTGCTTAACCAATTGTTTAAAGGTTTAACTATTAACAGGTGCTGCAGCTAAAATTTCTTTAGAAACTTTTGATTCGTATGTTTTAAAATTTTTAACAAATAGCCCGGCTAACATTTTTGCCTGGTCATCATATTCATTTTTATTTTGCCAGGTATTGCGCGGATTTAATAATTCTTCCGGAACACCAGGACAAGTGCAAGGCATCATCATAGAAAAAACAGGATGCTTTCTATATTCAACTTTTTTAAGGCTGCCATTTAAGGCCGCCTGAATAATTGCTCTTGTATATTTCAATTTAATGCGGCTTCCGGTTCCATAAGCGCCACCGATCCAACCTGTGTTTACCATCCAAACATTTACATTATGTTCTATCATTTTCTTACCCAGCATTTCTGCATAAACTGTAGGATGTAAAGGCATGAAAGGCGCACCAAAACAAGTGCTAAAAGTAACTTTTGGTTCTGTAATGCCTGTTTCTGTTCCCGCAACTTTTGCAGTATAACCACTTAAAAATTGATACATAGCCTGTCCGGGTGTAAGAAGGCTTATTGGTGGCAATACACCATAAGCATCGCAGGTTAAAAAGAATATATTTTTCGGTTGGCCACCTTTGCCAGATTCAACAGCGTTTGAAATAAAATCGAGCGGGTAGCTTACTCTTGTGTTTTCCGTAATTTTTTTGCTTGCAAAATCTATTTTGTTAGTGCCTTCTAAAAAAGTAATGTTCTCAACTAAAGCTCCGGGTTTTATTGCCTGGTAAATTTCCGGTTCTTTTTCTTCACTTAAATCTATGCACTTTGCGTAACAACCACCTTCAAAATTAAAAACCCCTTCATTCGTCCAGCCGTGTTCATCATCACCAATTAATTTTCTTTTGGGGTCTGCACTTAAAGTGGTTTTACCAGTTCCGCTTAAACCAAAAAAAACAGCAACATCATCATTGCTTCCAATGTTGGCGCTGCAATGCATGCTCAATACATTTTTTGTTTGTGGTAAAAGGTAATTTAAGATGCCAAAAATTCCTTTTTTAATTTCACCTGTGTAGCCTGTACCACCAATAATAATCGTTTTATGTTTAAAGGAAACAATAGCAAAATTTTCCTGGCGTACACCATCTTTTTTTGGATCGGCTTTGAATGAAGGTGCATGAATAATATACCAATCAGGTTTAAAAGATTCTAATTCTTCTTCCTGTGGCCTTATGAACATGTTTGATGCAAACAGGTTGCTCCAGGGGTTTTCATTAAACACACGTATATTAAGCCGGTAGTTTTCATCTGCACAAGCATAACAATCGCGAACCCATATTTCTTTTTGCTCATCAAGATAATTAATCAATTTACTTTTTAACTTTAAAAAACAATCTTCTTCAATGGGAAGATTAAAATTATTCCAATCAATGGTATTTTCTGTTATTGCATCTTTTACAATAAATTTATCTTTCGGGCTTCTTCCTGTAAACTCGCCGGTTTCAATACATAAAGCACCGGTATCATTCAGTTTTCCTTCGTTACGCTGCAGTGTTTGTTCTGTAAGTTCGTCAGCAGAAAGTTGATAATTAATTTTAGGATTATTTAATCCAAACTTTTTTACCTGTTGGGTTGGAACAAAAACAGTAAGTGTTGACATAAATTATTTTTAGTTATCCAATCAAAAAGCAAAATTATTACAGAAACGCTTACAACTGTTAGTTTTTTATAAAAAAGGTTGAAAATGTTTTAAACTCTTTGGCTAAAATGCAGACTAACAAAGCGAATTAAGAAAGTCTTAAAATTTTCAATAATTTCAAATTGTAAATAAAGTTTAATTTTACAGCCGATAATTTAAAAAAATCTACATGAAAAAGATTGTTGTATTAATGATAGGCGTAATTTCTGCAGTTAGCCTACATGCCCAGGCACCACAAGTTGATAGTGTAACTGATATTGCCAAAGTGATTCAATTTAATGAACTTGATCATGACTTTGGAAAAATACCTTACGGCAAACCTGCTAAGTTTGATTTGAATATGAAAAACGTTTCAAACGATTCTGTAACTATTGAAGATGTAAAAGTTGGATGTGGCTGTACAACGCCGGAATTTCCTGATAATAAAGGGCCATTTGCAGCCGGCCAGGATTTTAAAGTATCCATTGGTTTTAATGGTTATACAGAAGGCCAGTTTAATAAAGTGGTTACTATTTATTTTAAAGATGGTTTAAGCCAGCTTATAAAATTTCACGGCGAAACATATAAAGCTCCTGATAATCCTGCACCAAATAACGCTGGTGTTCAGCAGTTAAAATCTGGAGGTAAATAAATATGAAAATTATTTTAAGTTGCATAGCTGCTTTTTTGTTGATAACAGCAAATGCACAAAGCGATACAAGTGATATAGCATTTAAAACAACTACGCATTCTTTTGGAAAAATTAAACAGGCAGTACCTGCCACCACTGAGTTTGCGTTTGTAAATAACAGTGATAAGAATGTAATAATTGAAACGGCTGTTGCTGAATGCGGTTGTACTACACCTGATTACCCAAAAACGCCTATTCAAAAAGGGAAAACGGGTATTATTAAAGTTACATACAACGCAGAAACACCGGGCAAATTTTCTAAACGTGTTACTGTAAAATTTGCGAATATTAAATTGCCGGTAATACTTACAATTGAAGGTGAAGTAACTCCTTAAAGAAATATAATGTATTATAAAAAGGCCGGATCATGATCCGGCTTTTTGTTTTTTATGAACTCAGCATCAGAATAAACAAGCAGATGTTTTCAGCAATGCAAAACAATATATTCCCAGGCCTGTAGCTCAAAAGTTTGTAAAGCACCAAGCGTATATTTTATATCAGAAAAAAGATGCGTAAAGTTTCCTTCCAGTAATGGATGTGCAAGTTTAAACTGAACCTTTTCTTTATCGCTGAAATTTATAACCACCAATACTTTACGCTCATCTGTACAGCGTAAAAAAGCAAAAACATTTTCCGCAAATTCTGTTGGCAATACATGCATATTCCCGGTGTGATGTAATGCCGCATTTGTTGACTTAAGCAGCAATAATTTTTGATAGAAATTTTCTAATAAAGGCTGATGATCACTCCATTCAATAACATCTTTATCAAAGAATTTTAAGCGTTTTAAATTCGGCAATTCCTGTCCGCTATATATTAATGGAATGCCCGGCCATGTAAAAGTAAATACGGCAAATGTTTTTGCAGCTTCTCCGTATTTTTCATATTCGGTTCCGTTCCAGGTATTTTCATCGTGATTAGAAGTGAAGAAAAGTTTCAATGCATTTTGCGGATAATCCTGGTAAGTTTTCAGCACATCTTTCAAATCCTGCAACGAGGCATAATTTTTTACCAGTTTTTGTGTTGCGTGCATCCATTTCCATGCATAAGTTACATCAAACACTTTATGATATTCCGGAACTTCACATTCAGCCAACCAAAATAATGGCTCGGCGCTTTCGCATTGCTGTTTTGCATCAACCCAAAAATCAAGCGGTACCAAATGCGCCATATCGCATCTAAAACCATCAATAGTATATTCATTCACCCAAAACTTCATGCATTCAATCATCGCTGCACGCATATCTTTATTTTCATAGTTCAAATCAATTACATCAACCCAGCCATGTTTTTCAATAAAATCTCCGGCTGCATTGTGGTCGTACCAATCGTAATGATCTTTTGTCCAATGATGGTCGCAGCCTGTATGATTTGCCACCCAATCAATAATTAATTTCATGTCCAGTTCATGCGCTTTGGCAACCAGGTTTTTAAAATCATCGAAATTGCCAAACTCCGGATTGATAGAAACATAATCACTGCATGCATAATAACTGCCCAATGTACCTTGTCTTTTCTCAACACTAACAGGCGTTATGGGCATCAGCCATAATATTTTTACGCCCATATTTTTCAGGCGCGGCAAATGTTTTTCAAAAGCGTTAAAAGTTCCTTCTTCAGTGTATTGGCGAATATTTACTTCATAAATATTTGCGCTGTTCTTCCATTCGTTTGTATAAAAATTTTCAACCATAATAAGTATTACAACGGCAAAATAAACGAAGTGTTTTGTAATACGCGTGCATTCAATACAAATAGTATTATTTTGTATGGCTCATGAGCGACGCACATCTTTCCCGCAAAATAAGTTTACTGCAGGCCAGCGCCATTAATATGATTGATATGGTTGGCATTGGTCCGTTTGTGGTAATGAGTTTTGTAGTTCAAAAATTAAATGGCAGTTATTTTTTATATGCATGGATTGCCGGCGCAGTGCTCTCTTTTATTGATGGAATGGTTTGGAGCGAACTTGGTGCAACGTTTCCATTAGCTGGTGGCAGCTATAACTTTTTAAAAGAAGGGTTTGGAAAAAATTGGGGCAAGCCGATGAGCTTTTTATTTGTTTGGCAAACAATGATTCAGGCGCCATTGGTTATTGCATCTGCAGCAATTGGCTTTGCGCAATATTTTAATTATATCATTCCATTAAATGCAATTGAAGATAAAATAATAAGCGGCGCTGTTGTAGTGCTGATTGTTTTTTTATTATATAGAAAGATAGAAGCTATTGGTAAAATAAGTGTGCTGTTATGGCTTGGTGTTTTTGTAATTATGGGCTGGATAATTATTGGCGCTTTTATGCATGGAAATTTTTTACAACCAATTATTCATATAAATGATGGCCTGAAGTTGAATGCAGGTTTTGCTGCAGCTATAGGTTTTGCAAGTGTAAAAACAGTGTATAGTTATCTTGGATATTATAACGTTTGTCATTTAGGCGGAGAAATAATCAATCCTGAAAAAAATATTCCGCGCAGTATTTTTATTTCCATTACTGTTATTTGTTTTTTGTATTTGATGATGAACATAAGCGTAGCATCTGTGCTTCCATTAAATGATATT
>JBDUEO010000257.1:0-5293 GCA_040002335.1 Parafilimonas sp.
GGCGCCGCTGCCGATGATTACATGGAACGTGGTATTGATTTAAATGAACAACTTATTTTAAACAAACCTGCCACATTTTTTTTTCGAATGAATGGCGATGCGATGATGGAAGACGGCATATTCAGCGGCGACGTTTTAATTGTTGACCGCAGCATAAAACCATTAAGCGGAAAAATAATTGTTGCCATATTAGACGGCGAGTTGCTGGTACGACGCATACAAAAAAATTTAAACAGCGTTGAGCTTATTGCAGCCAATAAAAAAATGAGCAGCATTCAGCTTACATCGTTTAACGACCGCAGCAATGTTTGGGGCGTTGTAACGTGCGTAATTCATGTACTTGAAAAAAACTTATTCATCACAAAAAAAACAAGTGAGTTTAATAAGAAAGATAAATACGGCAAAGAACAAAAATTTTATTGACCTCACCCTCGTTCCCTCTCCAATGATGGAGAGGGATGCCTCTGTGTAACAACGTTTATGTTTTAATGACAGTTAAATTTTGTAATGAATTTTTTTGGTGACGAGCAGTTGATACGTTGTGGCATCGTTCCTGAAGCCTGTCCTCAACTCGATTGGGGATCGCAACACTTGTGCTGTTGAATAAATTGCAGCAATTTGTCTGAAACTCGATTTATGTGATTAAAGGATTCACCTGATTTATTTTATACAATGCTCATCAAATATTTAATGGCTTAAAATAAGTAGACGCTATTGCACCTAAACATCAAGGTTCCATTGCTGAAAAAGCGATACTACAAAAGCTTAATCAAGGCGAATGAATGGATGTGCTGCATATCATCCATTTTTCTTTGGTTACTTTTTTTGTATCAAGACAAAGAAAGTAACAGAACATACTTAAATAAAAATATTAACCAATGAAAAACATCACACATAATCCAAATGCAAAACCACAACCAAAAGATAAAGAAGAAACAACACAATATCATCATGGTCGTGGCGCACAAATCAATACAAAAAATAGATTTTTAATAAATGAAATAAGCAAAGAACATGTTGAAGCAATTGATGATTGGGAAGAAAAAACATTGCCAACAATTTATTTGGAACAGGAAGTAAAAACAATTGTAAATAAAGTTGATAGTCCTGATGTTGGTATGAGTTACAGCATGAATCCTTATGCAGGTTGCGAGCATGGCTGCATTTATTGTTATGCCCGTAACGTGCATGAATACTGGGGTTACAGCGCGGGTATTGACTTTGAACAAAAAATTATCGTAAAGAAAAATGCGCCGCAATTGTTACGCAAATTTTTAATGCATCCAAAGTGGGATGCAACACCGTTAATGCTCAGCGGCAACACAGATTGCTATCAACCTGCAGAACAAAAATATCGTTTAACACGCGGCATGTTAGAAGTATGCAATGAGTTCAATCAGCCAGTTGGTATTCTTACAAAAAATTCATGGATTTTAAAAGACAAAGATGTATTGCAGGAAATGGGAAAGAAGAAAATTGTTTCGGCAATGGTTTCAATAACATCTTTTAATGAAGACCTGCGAAGAGTAATGGAACCACGTACTACAACAGCAAAACAAAAATTAAAAGTGATCAATGAATTAAGTTCTGCCGGTGTGCGCATGGGTGTAATGATGGGACCAATGATTCCCGGTTTAAATGAACATGAAATGCAACGTATAATGTTAGCGGCGAGAGATAATGGCGCCACATTTACAGCTTATACTTTTATAAGATTAAATGGCGCGATTAAATTTTTATTCCGCGACTGGTTGTATAAAAACTTTACTGACCGCGCAGATAAAGTTTGGCATTTGATTGAGAATAGTCATGATGGAAAAGTAAATGATACACGTTGGGGTGTTCGTATGCGCGGCGAAGGGCCGATTGCACAACTTGTGGCGCAACAATATCGCAAGTATGGAAAATTATATGGCATGAATGCAGAAGACTGGAGTTTAGACAGAAGCTTGTTTAAGAGGCCGGGTGATGTGCAGGGGAAATTGTTTTGAGTAAGTTAGACCTAACAGGTTTTAAAAACCTGTTAGGTCTTTATATCTTTATAAATGAGTATAACAAATACTATATTATTACCTGAACATTATTATCACATCTATAATCATGGTAATGCAGATGATAATATTTTCCGAACGGAAGAGAACTATATTTATTTCCTAAACCGTTATGCATTCTTCATAAATTCTGTTGCCGATACACTTGCCTATTGTTTATTGCCAAATCATTTTCATTTTATTATTCAGATTAAAAAAGAAGAAGAAGTAAATGAAATATATAAAAACAAAAAACCTGGTGCAGGTAAACTAAAAAGCGAAGCTTCTTCTGATTTTATCAATCAGCAGTTCAGTAATCTTTTCAATGCTTATTCAAAAGCTTTCAATAAAATGTATAACAGAAATGGAAAGCTTTTTCGGTTACCGTTTAAAAGAAAACTGCTTGATACTGATGCATATTTATTAAAAGCAATTCACTATGTGCATTCCAATCCTGTACATCACGGCTTTGTAAAAGATATGCATGATTGGAATTATTCTTCTATTCATGCTTATGAAAGCCAAAGAAGAAGTGCAGTTAAAAAGGAAAAAATATTAGAGCTATTTGGTGGCTTGGATCAATTTAGAAAGTATCATCAACAACCGGTTGATTTGAAATATAAAATAGAAATGGATTTTTAGTGGCTTTAAAAAGACCTAACAGGTTTTTTTAAACCTGTTAGGTCTGCACAACAGGAAAATTGTTTAAAAATGTTGCGTGAAGAAAACAATAACATGTAAACAGCTCAGGCAAATGATTGCTAATATTTTAAGTACAACAATTGATGAAAGACGTGCAACAAGAAAATCAGTTCTTTTATGAATTTGATGTTGCACCAACAGAAGATGAGATTGATGAGTTTATTATTTCAAGCTCATGTTTTTATGATGAGATGAAAAAAATTTTGTTGAGTGAGGCTGGGAGTTTCTTTAATAATGTGTGATTTTAATTTAAGATATTTGATAAAAAACTTTTAGATGTTTACTGCAAACTGCTATCCAATTTTTATTGCTTCTCCCAGTGATGTTGCCAAAGAGAGAGAATTAATTAAAAAAGAGATAATACAGTGGAACGATATAAATGCACAATACAAGAATATTGTTTTATTACCATTGACATGGGAAGACAACATTGCTTCTGGCTTTGAAAAATCTGGTCAAGATAAAATCAATGAAACTCTACTTGAGAAAGCTGAACTCATGATTGCGGTTTTTTGGTCAAAAGTTGGAACGCCATCTAAGAAGTTTATCAGTGCAACTGTTGAAGAAATTGAATATCATCTTGAACGCAATAAACCATTGATGATTTTCTTCTGTGACCGACCTTTTCCTATTGGCTTAGACACAAAACAAATAGAGCTAGTTAAAGAAATAAAAGAAAAATATCAGCTTAAAGGAATTTATAAACCATATTCAACATTGGAAGATTTTTCTGCCAAAATTTCTAAATCTATTCAACTTAAACTCAATGAACGTAATGACATTTTTACTGGTTATAATCCTGAGTCTTTAATTTCATCTGAAAGTGATAAGAAGTTTCAACCTCAAATCCTATATACAAAAGTCGAATCTTCTGCTCCGCAACTTTCTTTAGAACTTAAATGGGTTGGTGGGCTTCGTATGAACAGAGGAATAGCATTTAATAATGACTTTTCACAGCAACCTTTAGAAGCACATAAGGTTAATTGGGCTTTTGAAATTTCTAATCGATATAAATTATTTTTAAAAAATACATCAGAGTTTACCGCATGGAATATTCAAGTAATCAATGCATCGGAGCTATTTTCAAAGTTTAAACCACTTGAACCTTTGGCTTCATTAAAAAGTAATGAAGCTCTAATCATTGAAGTTGAATATATACAGGATTATAATGGGAAAGGATTAGATGCTGATAAGCAACCAAAAATTCCTGAAGATTTCGATGGGAAAGTCTTGAAGATTCAATTTAAAGATTCGAAAGAAAAAAATTATGAGGCTGATTATCTCTTGAAGGAGGGAAAGTTTGTCTATCAAAAAATCAATATTGTATAATCAAGCTTATGCCTTTTGCCTCCTGCCTCTATTTAATCACTCTCATTCCACGCAGAAGATTGCTCCAAAGAATCACATTAATCAAGCAAGATTTTTACAAACAGTTTTAATAGCAGCAAAGCATTAAAAGTTTATCACATAAATACAAATGCTCGCAACATAAAAATTATTTCCTTAAAGCTTCACTCTTTCATACACCGATATTTCTTTATCGCCGGTTGCATTAACAGTGGTTTGCGTAAAAATATCGTTACTGTTTTTTATAATACCAAGCACAAACGTTTTGCCAGCTAATTCAGGCCATGTTGAAACAGTAATCGCTTCTGTTAGATTATTACTACTGTCAATTGAAAAAGTTCCGTAACTGATGCCGGTTCTTTTTTGCGATGAATCAGTATAATAATCTCCGTATGAGAAATTGCCTTCATAAAAAGATTTGTACTCAATATCGTTGTGCTTAATAGTATCCTTTCCGCGCAAAGCATAAGAAGAAACCTGTTTCCAGATTCCATCAAGTAATGAAGGTGTTTTTGTACCTGCATAAGTATAAGTTTCAGTGATTTTTATTTCGCCTTCAGACATCATTTTTGAGGTTGTCTGTACATAACCTGTATCATTTTTTGCAATCGTTACTGTATCTGAAAATACATCAGTGCTTTGCAAATTTTCTGTTGCATTATACATAATATGCTCAACAAGTTTTCCTGAGTCAACTGAATATTTCCCAACAGCAAATGCAGAAACATCCTGTGCATGATTTACCAGCACATACATCATAACACTATCTATATAAATTTTTAATTGATTATTTTCTAAAGAAGTTGTATCAACCACTTTACCTTTAAAATTTTGTTTCTCCATCTTATAAACGCCATTCATATTTATTACGCTGGTAGATGTTTTACAACTAAAAAATGCAGTTAATAATAAAATGCATGAAAGCTTTTTCATGTTATGATTTTGCATGAAAGATAAAGTTTCTAAACATTCCTGTTACAAGAGTGTTTGTTCACCATAAAATAAATTGCCGGACAAATATTTGTGTTCCCAATTTATTTAGTAATTTTATACTACAATTTTGAGTAGTATAATTTAGCCTATGAATAGTGATAGAATTAGTGAGAAACTTTCCATACTTGCCGATGCAGCAAAATACGATGTTAGTTGCGCCAGCAGCGGCAGCAAACGAAAAAATGATAATGGTGGAATTGGAAATGCAAGCAATGGTATTT
>JBDUEO010000258.1:0-5285 GCA_040002335.1 Parafilimonas sp.
GCTACTTCTGCAATCATAAAACCACCAACGCGGTTATCAAATGCGCGGCCTATAAAAAAGTTATTCGCGAGTTCATCAAAGCCATCCTGGTAAGTAACCACTGCACCAATATGAATGCCTAAATCTTCCACTTCTTTTTTTGAACGGGCGCCGCAATCAAGAAACAAATTATCTGCTTTTGGCTGCGTTTCTTTTGAGTCGCCGCTTGTATGTCGCGTGTGAATTGCCGGCCAGCCAAACACAGCTTTTACTGCACCTTTTTTTCCATGAATTAATACACGCATGGCCGGCGCAATCTGGTGATCTACCCCGCCATTGCGTTTAAGATAAATTATGCCCTGGTCGGTTACATAATTTACAAACCAGCTTATTTCATCTGCATGGGCTTCAATTACAACTTTAAAATCTGCATTCGGATTAATAACAGCAACGGCAGTTCCATAAGCATCGGTAAAAGTGGTGTCAACAAAATCTTTTATATAATTCAGCCATACTTTTTGCCCGCCACTTTCAAAACCAACCGGTGATGGTGTATTGATATATTGTTTTAAAAAACCAAGTGATGTTTCGCTTAACAAACTCTTTTCTTTTTTTGTTTTTGATTCTTTCTTTGCCATGTATTGAATATATAAAATTGAAACTTAGATGCTCAAAGATATGATGTACAATAATTATGTAATCGCAAGAAAAAGCAAAATAAAAGTAATTGGCATAATGAGGAGGAGGATTTACATGATCTAAAATTTTAAATTGCGAAACAGGGTTTACATTCTAATTTTAATAACTCAAACCTTACATAATGAAAACTAACTTTCTTTTATTAACTGTTGTTTTTGTGATTATCACAGGAAAAATATTTGCACAAGTATCTTACGAAAAAAGTTTTGGTGGCAGTAATTCTGAACTGCAGACAGATTTAAAAAAAATGAGATCGAATGGTTATTTGGTTACAGGTTCTTCCAAAAGTTTTGGCAACGGAGATTCTGATGCATATTGTATAAGATTAGGCAGAAACGGAACAATGTTATGGTCTAAAGTCTATGGAACTTCTTCTGAAGAATTTGGAACCAAATGCTGGGCAACAAATGACGGCGGTTTTATGCTGGCATTTGGTTCGCGAAGAAGAAACGGCAAAGACAGTTGCACATTTATAACTAAGTGTGATAAAGATGGAAATATACAATGGTCAAAAGAAATTAAAAATACTAAATTAATAAGCAGTTCACCTGAATATATTTATCAATCAAAACAAGGAGATTATTATTTATTATGTATAAGAAATCAACAATTTGTTTATGATAATTTTTCCATTCTGAAATTGAATAATTCAGGTGATTTAGCATGGGAAAAAGAAATTGATTCTAAATCATCTTCAGAATTTATAGCAGGGCAAATTGCAGAAACAAACAATGGTGATATAATAGTTTCAGGCGCAAGTCAAGGAGATGAGTTTGGCACTTTTGGCTCTTACATTATACTATATATATTTTCTCAAAAAAATGGTGACATTAAGCAATGCAAAAAGGTTTGCTCAGCCAACTGCTTTATTTATACAGAGCTAAGTCCTGAGAATTTTTATTTGCAAAATGATACCATTTTTATTAGTGGAAGATATTCACCTGACAATTATTTTACCAATTATACATGTTGGTTCTCATTCAAACTTAATGACACACCGATTGCTGCAAAATATAATCTTCGCAAAGATTATAACAGCATTCAATATCTCATTAATAAAAAATTCATTAAACAATCTGAACAAGGTTATTTACCTTATTTACTTTTTACAGATGATGGAGGATATTTGTATTCATACGAAAATCAAAATCAATCTACTTCTTATGATATTTATGCAGATAAATACGATAGCATTGGGCATATATGCAGCAGGAATAACATAGTCGCAATTGATACCAATATTTACAATGTAAATTTTTTTCTTTACAATAAAGATTATAGAATACTTTCTGATTCTGTAACCGTATCTGAGGCTATTATTAGAACTAAAGATGTAACCGAACAAAAAATTTTATGCATTGACAATCTGATTACATCGAATAAAAAATCAAATCAATCTGATGCACTTTCATCAAAAATTAATAGTTCAACTTTTATTGTGTATCCAAATCCTGCAAAAGATTTTGTTACTGTAAATCTTAAACTAAATACATCTTCTTTATTACAGTTTGAAATATTTTCTATTGAAGGGAAGAATGTAATTTCAAAAAGCTTCAATGTAAACAAAGGCAGTACTCAAATAAAAATTGATATTAAAAATTTACAGGCTGGCATTTATTATATCAAGATTGATGGCCTTGACAAACCTGTTATTCTGAAATTCTTAAAAGAAGGATGATTAGCAATTCTTTGTTTCAATGAAAATATACTGCACAAGTGAGTGATCTGGAATCAAGTTCGGAACGGGCTGCACCGTGATGCCATGAAACTATGTTGTTGATTACATAAAAATTATTTAGAAAATTTATTAGACGGTAAATTGCGGCAATGCTGAAACTTATAAGATCAGTTTTTTTCGGCAATTACTTCATTGGTTTTATTGCAATTGCGCTATCGGTTGAATCGTGCGTGCAACTGCACCTGCCATTAAACTCGCTGCTTTATTACATCATACTTTTTTGCGCAACCGTGTTTTATTATACTTATGCATATTTAGGGCCGCTAAGCGGAAATAAAACCATGAACCCGCGCAAAACATGGTATATAAAAAATCATAAACGCATTATATGGAGTCAGAGAATTTTATTTTTAATCGGTGTACAGCTGGGTTGCTTTTTTATTTATAAAAATGATGCCGCCATTAAACATTTGCCTATAGATTATTGGTCTGCAATTGGTGTAATGTTGATGGCAGGAATTTTATATTATGGCTTATTGCCAAAATCTTTTTATACAATTAACCTGCGTAGTACCGGCTGGTTAAAAGCTTTTATTATCGGTTTTGTTTGGGCTTGCTGCGCAAATATTTTAAGTTTTATTGTGGTGCAAATTGAAAGCGGAATTCATACTGCAGAAACTATTTTATTGGTTTGGCTTTTTATAAAAAACTGGATGTTTTGTACCGTAAATGCAATAATTTTTGATATAAAAGATTATGCAGATGACTCCAACAAACAACTGAAAACTTTTGTGGTGCGTTTTGGATTAAGAAAAACAATCTTTTTTATTTTATTGCCTTTAATTATTATCGGCTTGTTTTCATTAATTGCTTTTACAACTTTAAGGCATGCAAATTTTATAGCGGTTGGTTTTAATCTTATTCCATTTGTTTTGTTATTAATGATTGCCTGGAGCATGCATAAACCACACAAGATTTTATATTATTTGGTGGTGATTGACGGCCTAATTTTTTTTAAAGCCGTGTGTGGTATTATTGGTATGCATTTTATAAAAAAATAATTATGGCAAACAACTATAATGCAATTGCCAGCTTTTATGATGTAATAAGCCGCCTTGTTTATAAAAACGCTATTGTGCAGGCACAAATTTTTTTAATTCAGCTTATTGATGACAATAACAAAGTGCTTATTGTTGGCGGCGGTACCGGATGGATATTAGAAGAAATTTCAAAATTAAATAAACAAAATATTTCAATAGTCTATGTTGAAAAATCAGCTGCCATGATTGCATTAGCAAAAAAAAGAAATTATAAAAATATCAATGTACATTTTATTGAAAAAGGAATTGAAGATTATGCTGTTTTGGATCAATTCAATATTATTATTACGCCATTTTTATTTGATAATTTTTTAAAACAAAAAATTGATGTTGTATTTAAAAAGCTCAGCCAGCTATTAAAACAAAATGGTGTTTGGTTGTACGCAGATTTTGTAAATGATAAAACGAATAAAAAATTATGGCAGCAACTTCTCTTAAAAACAATGTATATTTTTTTTAGAATAACAACCAATATAGAAACACAGGAATTAATTAATATGCGGCCTTATTTTGAAAAAGATTACACATTATTATCACAAGCTTTTTTTTACAAAAGTTTTATACAGGCAATCGCTTTTAAAAAAATTGCGTAAATGTTATTGCTTTAGCAAAACAATATCAGGAGATTGAACTGTATCGCTTATATGTTGTGCTTTATCGTGCATCCAAAATTTAAAATAGCTTGTATCATCGGCTAAAGAACATGCACCAAGATTCGGAGGAAAAATAGAGCCGTAATTATAAGTAAAATAAAAATCTGCCTTTACATTTTTTGGCGGATTAAAATTGGGGATAGCAAAACTATCAATGCCTGATAATGAACCGCAAGCCGCAACTTTAGAAACACGTTGTATCCAAATGGTATCTACAACATCGCCTTCTTTATCGGTGCATTGTAATTTAAAAATAACAGTTGATGGCTGCGGAAAAATGGTGGCGTTTACGCTTTCAAATTTTAAAGTTGGCTTTGTATTGTATGTATCTTTTGAACAGGTAACACATCCAAGCATTATTAAAACTGTGGTCAATAATTTAATCTTCATTTCTTTGTAATTGATTTCAAATTTAAACAAAAGCAAACAACTCTTAATTGTGGGTTTTCCATTTGTTAACAAAACTTTTCAGGATAACATAGATTTTGATTCTCTGTCAAAAGAATTATTTGTTTACCAATACCAGCAAAATAAAGTATATAAACAATGGTGCGCACATTTGAATACTGACATCAGCAAAATAAAATTATTACAGCAAGTTCCGTTTTTGCCAATTTCTTTTTTTAAAACAAACAAAATAATTTGTAGCGATGAACAATATGATTTGCTTTTTGAAAGCAGCGGTACTACGCAATTAAACAAAAGCAAACATTTTATAAAAGACATTCATCTTTATACAGAAAGTTTTACAAAAGGATTTGATATTTTTTATGGTGATGTGAAAAATTACTGCATTATTGGTTTGCTGCCATCTTATTTACAACAAAAAAATTCTTCCCTCGTAAAAATGGTTAATGGTTTAATTAAACTAAGTAATAACAGTAACAGTGGATTTTATTTGGATGAATTTAAAAAACTTAACAGTGTTTTACAACAACTGGAGGCGCGGCAACAGAAAACATTATTAATCGGTGTTACGTATGCGTTGCTTGATTTTGCTGAACAATTTCCGGTACCACTTTCATCAACAAAAATTATGGAAACCGGCGGAATGAAAGGCCGGAGGAAAGAATTAACGCGAGATGAAGTGCATGCCATTTTAAAAAAACAATTTCATATACAGCAAATACATTCAGAATATGGAATGACGGAATTATTATCGCAGGCGTATTCAAA
>JBDUEO010000259.1:0-5280 GCA_040002335.1 Parafilimonas sp.
CACTTGAATTAGCACCCTTTACCTTTCCAGTGACTTTAGAAACTTCGAGCGATTATACACCCCGGGTATTGCACCTTCAAAAGGTTTGTCATCCATGCAAAATATCTGATGTATTTACATCTTCCTGCGCTGCAGCCTTGCCTTCATCATCCTTTCCTTTATGCCGCCTTCATTTAAAAACCCTTGTTGCAATACTTTAATTTGTTTGCTGAGTAAATAGGTTACAATTTTTATTAAGCATATCATCACATTGGCGCATATTTCAGGTTCTGGATTTTCTATGGCTTTTTGGTAAGTAGCATAGGTGGCGTTGGGCGTTCTGTTCAGTTCCCGAAAACGCACCATAAGGCAGGTGGCTTTTATCCCACTGTTATTTCTAAAGAATAAATACATGTATTAAACGGGAAATTATTTTGCTAATAATTATTTTCAATTGCTTCAATGAATAGTTCATATTTCCCGGTCGTAGCAAGGCAAACAAGGCGCAAACAACAATTACTGCTGTTGCTTATAGTTCCTGGATGGTCGCTGGTGTCCCTAAAATATAAACAGCTTTTACTTTCCAGGGACTTTAGAGACTTTTAGCGACAATAACCACCTGGCAACTTATTGCTGTTGCCGGTGTTAAGGCCAATAAGCAATGGTGCCCAATAGCACCGGGTATTATATTAACCCAAGTTTTGTATGAAAGAATAATCTTTTACATCTTCTTTCTTCTTTCCAGCCTTGCCTTCATCATCCTTTCCTTTATGCCGCCTTCATTTAAAAATGCCTGTTCTAATACTTTAATTTGTTTGCTTAGTAAATAGGTTACAATCTTTATTAAGCATATCATAGTGTTGGCGCATATTTCAGGGTCGGCATGTTCTATGGCTTTTTGGAAAGTAGCATAGTTGGCATCAGGCGTTCTGTTCAGTTCCCGAAAACGCACCATGAAGCGGTGGTTTTTATCCCACTGTTTTAATTTATTTGTTCTTAAAAAATCTTCATAGTCAAGTAATAATTCTTCCTGACTTGCCCTTGCCACATTGGTAAGTTTTAATTCTGTTTCTTTAGAAGTGGCGGATGCCATACTGCCTTCTGCAATGTTTTGTTTTCCCGAGCGGGCTGCCTGTACCATCTGGTCAATGGTGCGATCGTACTTCTTAAAAAACCTGCCCGTGAAATATACTGTGCCATCATAAATAATTTCTGCCTTCTGGTAAGCTATAAGGTTGCGGTAGCCACCGTGTTGTGGTATAAAACCTTCGTTATGGTTTTGGTTGTCAGGCATAGTGGGTTTATAATTGCGTTGCTAAATATAATTGTAAAAAACCGTGTAACAATTTTTTGCTGCTGCACATAGTCACTTGATGTCGCTTGTGTCCCTGGTGCCATTGCATTAAGCTTTTACCTTCCAGTGACTTTAGGGACTTCAAAGGACTAAATAAATAAGGCCACTACTTTTTACACCTTCAACCTTCCCACCCACACACTAGCACTGGCATCTTTTTCATCAAACAAACAAGCCAATCAGGTCCTATGCGAAATAAAAATTGCAAGGTTCTTTTATTCTTAAGTTATTTATGCCAGGTTATATGCAGTTACGTTTCCATGTGCCGGCAATTTCTTTAATGAAAGATCAGAAAGCGCTGTACTTGCTTTTGCTCTATAATCAGCAGCTACAGCAGCTCCATACAATCTGGTATAATACGGCAGAAAAAATTTGTCAAATGCAGATAAGCTGAGTACAATAGCATCAGTTTCTGGTGTTATGGAAATAACAAGTGTATCAAAATTCACTTTTGTGAATGTAAGCTCAATTGAACTATAACTTAACAATGGTGAACTACTATCATTATCGGTTTTATACGGCCCGAATTTATAATAATCACATCCCAAATCACTTAACAAAATATCCGCAGCGCTGCTGGCTTCCTCATCCGTATCGCCGCTTACATTTTGCATGTTAAAATCAGAGTACTGGTCAGTATTTAATTGAGAAACAAAATAATGATACTTACCATCGCGAAAGCCATCTGCAGCTTCGGCAAGGCGTTTAGCAAGAGGAGCAGTTAATAGTTGTGGCATGTTTCATATTTTACGGTTAAAAAATATCATGTTAATATACTAATCTTTTCTAAAAAACAATTATTATGATTATAATAATTGTTATCCGGTTTTTCTTTTAATTAATTTTAGTGATAATTCTTTCGTTCATGCGCAAGCTGGCTGCAATTGTGTTTACAGATATTGAAGGCTTTACCAAACTCATGCAAAAAGATGAGGCAAAAGCTGTGCACATGCTTGAACGGCAAAAGGAAATTTATGTTCAGCGTATAAAACAATTCAACGGGCAGGTAGTAAAGTATATGGGTGATGGAACGTTAGCCATATTCTCTTCCGCCATACAGGCTGTAAAATGCGCTATTGCCTTGCAGCAGGCTTTTCAAAAAGATCCTTGTATTCCGGTTCGCATTGGTATTCATCAAGGCGATGTGCTGCTGGAAAATAAAGATGTGATTGGGGATGCGGTTAATCTTGCTTCGCGCATTCAAACGTCCGGTATTGCGGGCAGCGTACTTATTTCAGAAAAAATAAAAGACGAATTGAAGAATCACGAGGAAATTTCGGTAAAGCATATCGGCAGTTTCAATTTAAAAAATATATCGCAGCCTGTAAACCTGTTTGCAGTAAATGCAGCCGGATTAAAAATTCCGCACTTTTCACATGCACATGATCAAGGTCATCAATCTTCATTATCATTAAAACATGAAAAAAATAGTTCAGCCAATTTTTTTTATAACAGAAGGTTTATGAGAGCCACTTTTTTTATTTTGCCCGCAATTTTGTTAATGGGCTGGTGGTTTAATTTTTCAAATAATAAAAACGATACAGAACTATATAAAACAATTGCTATTCTTCCTTTTGAAAATATAAGCCATGATGAAAGCAATAATTATTTAGCCGGCGGTTTAACAGAGGAAATGATTTCATTGCTTTCTGCCAATACACAATTAACTATAAAAAAAATACCGCTGAAAGTAATTAACCAGGCAAACGGGTTAAGCTTGGCAGGAATATATAGCGATATTAAAGCAGGCAGCGTATTAGAAGGGCATGTGGAGCATATTAAAGACAGCGTTGTTATATTCGTGAACCTGCTCACTACTTCCACTAATAAAATTATTTGGGCAAATACCTATCGCAGAAAGTTTAGCGACCTGATGCAGGTGCAGCAAGAAGTAGCTTTACAAATTTCAGAAGCGCTAAATACCAATTTAAACACTGCAAGCATACAGAAGTTTATTGGTGACAGATCTCCCAACCCTGAAGCATACACTTTATATGTACAGGGACGCTTTGCCCAAAGCAAACGCACAAGCGAAAATATGAAAGAAGCAATTTTTTTCTTTGATCAGGCGCTTCAGATAGACACTGGTTTTGCACTTGCATATTCCGGCATCGCAGACAACTATACGCTGCTTGTAGATAATGGAATTATTTCTTATGATTCAGGTTTTAACCGGGCACGTAATGCTCTTGAACACGCATTTGCATTGGATTCTCAATCTGCTGAAATAAGGGCTTCACGTGCCCTTTTTATGAGCAGCCTGCAAGGCAAACGCGCAGATGCAATAAATGAATTACAACTTTCATTAAAACTAAGGCCAAACTATGCCGCAGCACATCAATGGTATGCATTAGAATTAGCTGCTAACGGGCAGTTTGATTCTGCCATAAAACATATTGACAGAACTATTGAACTCGAACCATTTTCTGAAAGAGCCTGGTTAATTAAGAGCCTGGTATTAAAATTTGCACGCCGGTATAAAGATGATATTACACTGCTCAACAATTTAAATATCCGCTTCCCCAACAACACACAATTTTTTGAGCAAAAAACAGAATGCTATTATTGGCTTGGTAAAAAAGATTCTGTTTTGCATTATGCAACTTATGGTAAGGATGTTTTGCATGATTACGAATTCTGGCAGGCTGTATGCAACTGCAACAAAATAAAATTGGAGAATCGCATTGATGAACTGCAAAAAGCTGGTACACCATTAGACAATGAATCGCTTGCAACTTATTATACATTTATGGGGGAAAATAGTAAAGCACTTAATTGTATTGAAGACGCATATAACAAAAAAGAATTTAGATGGTTAAAATATTTAAATGTATCACCGGTGTGGGATGCGCTTCATAAAGAGCCGAGTTTTCATGCTGTTCTTTTAAAGTTGGGTTTTAATAAGCTATAATAGACAAAAATTAGTTTCTTATTGCGTTATTGTATTATAGAATTAAAACCGGCATCTTGTTCTTACTTCTATCTTAATCAATGCTATTACAACAATAGCGTACTTAACCATTTTATAGTTCCGCCTTAAACAATGCAACCTTGTTATTATTTATTCTGCGGCAACGCAATTAAATTAGCCATTAAACGGTAAGCGCCATCAACACCAGCAGGCAACTCGCGAAAGAAAACAATGCCGGCATATACAAAATTTCCCTTGCCATATTTTGCGATAATTAAAGCGCCGTTACTTTCAGGTTCATTCACATCATGCATACCAAGCGGCGCTTCAAAATGCGCATCCAATTGTTCTGCATGATATGTGCTGCGTTCTTGTATCCAGTTTTTAAAATCAGCATCCGTTATTTTGTTGGGATAATTTAATGCTGAATTGTTTGGCAATAAAATATGCACGTCAGCATTTTCTTCTGTAACCCTTGTTCTGCTGATGGTAAAATTATATGGGCCAATATTCGCCTTTACAGAACCTATATTATTGTTGGTATTATATTGAACAATTAAGTTGCCGCCATCATGTATATAATTCATCAGCACATTATATTTTTCGCTTAACCATTCATGCACGTTGTATGCACGCACGCCGGTTATAATTGCATCATATTGTTTCAGGTTTGTAGCCGTAATATCTTTTTCATTTAATATAGTTACATCATAACCCATTTGCTGCAAACTCTGCGGCAGTTTATCGCCTGCGCCAACAATATAACCAATGTGTTTTCCCACTGTTTTCACTTCATCATTTACAACATGAATTTTATCAGTTGCGTAATAATGTATGTAAGGAATATGATCGTACTGAATGGAATGCAAATCGCTGCTGTAAGCTTCTGTTTTGTTATTGATGTTTGCTTCAACAGCAACGGATGGTTCGCCCTTTGATTTGTTATAATATTTTAATAAAGGAAAGCTGAAATTATAGGTTTGATTGTATTCCAGATCAACCGTTGTATCTTTTATAAAAACAGAATCATTATCCT
>JBDUEO010000260.1:0-5269 GCA_040002335.1 Parafilimonas sp.
TTGCAGAATATTTGTTTGATGATGAAAGCATGATGACGCGCATTGATATGAGTGAGTACCAGGAAAAACATACCGTGTCAAGATTAGTGGGCGCGCCTCCGGGATATGTTGGTTATGATGAAGGTGGCCAATTAACAGAATCAGTTCGCCGCAAACCTTACAGCGTTGTTCTATTAGATGAAATTGAAAAAGCACATCCTGATGTTTGGAATGTTTTACTGCAGGTTTTAGATGATGGAAGATTAACAGATAATAAAGGCCGCGTGGTAAATTTCAAGAACACGATCATTATTATGACGAGCAATATTGGAAGCACTTTGATACAAGATGCATTTCAAAATGTAAATGAAAATAATCTTGAAGAAGTTGTTGAACGCACAAAAGTGGATGTAATGAATTTATTACGCCAAACAATTCGCCCGGAGTTTTTAAACAGGGTTGATGAAATAATCATGTTTCAGCCTTTACTTAAAAAAGAAATTAAAAATATTGTTCGCATTCAGTTGAATTCATTAAAAAAATTGCTTCGCGAAAATCATATAGAATTAGCGTTCACAGATTATCTTATTGAATACCTCGCAGAATCTGGTTTTGATCCACAGTTTGGAGCAAGGCCGTTGAAGCGTTTAATTCAAAAACAAATCGTAAATCAGTTAAGTAAAAAAATATTGGCCGGAGATATTGACAGGTCAAATCCTGTTTTAATTGATGTTTTTGATAATGTAGTTGTTTTCAGAAATGAAGTACCTGAAAAGGTGAAGTAATTCAATTTGTCAAAAAAAACTATAATCCCGTTTTTTATAACGGGATTTTTTTATAGTGTTCATAGCACTACTTTTGTTTAATCACTTAAAAACTTAACACATTGAATACTTCCGGTTTCTTTGAAACATTTTTCAACAATGCTAAATACAACGGCATTCTTATAATGGATACAACAGGCATTGTTATAAACATAAATGAAGCGTTTCATTTGCGTTTTGGTTATGCTCCTGAAGATTTAAAAGGAAAACATTTTTCTGTTTTATTTACTGAACAGGATAAAGCTATAAACAAGCCTGAAAGGGAATTGCACTCAGTACTTACAGAAGGTTCCGGCAGCGATGAAAATTATTTAATAAATAAAGATGGCAGCAAGGTTTGGGTTACAGGTGAATCTGTTTTAATTACGAATAGCAAAAGCGAAATGTATATCGTAAAGATTGTGCATAATATTCATGCACAAAAACAGTTGGAAAGATTCCTTTTGCAGTCGCATGAATTTATTGATTCTGTTTTCGATTCAGTTGAAGAATCTGCTTTGCTGATGCTTGATAGCCGGTTGCGTATTATTAAGACCAACAAAACATTTATTAAAACGTTTAATTTAAAATCTTCCGTTGAAGAAGGCAGCCGGTTTTCAGACCTGGATAATCCTTTCTGGCAGCGCGCAGATGTAAAACAGGAAGTAGTAAATTTTCTTGTAATGAATAAAACAACCGAACCAAAAGTTTTTGAATTTAAAACAAAAACCGGCGAAGTAAAAAACATAAGTATGCAGGGAAAACTGATAGATGGTGTTGCTGATGTAGAAAGAAAAGTATTGGTTATGATAAAGCCATCATAATAAAATAACTTTATAAAAAGAGCCGGTAAATTTTGCCGGCTCTTTTTATTTTATCAACGATAGCATTTGAATGCGCGCATTAAATAAACCTGTTAATTAAATTCTCGTAATATTCCTGTTTGCCACTTATTATTTTTGGTTCACCATTATCAATTGCAAATTGTCTTAAATCCTCAAGCGATAATTTTCCATCTTCAAAATCTTTTCCTTTCCGTGAATCATAAGAAGAATATCTTTCTTTACGCAGTTTTGAATATTCGCCGTGCTGCATAATTTTATCTGCAATAACTAAAGCTCTTGCAAAATTATCCATGCCGCCAATATGCGCATGAAACAGGTCCGCAGCATCAGTTGAGTTACGGCGAATTTTTGCATCAAAATTTATTCCGCCACCACCAAAACCGCCGTTCTCAAGAATAATCAACATCGCTTCTACCAATTCATTTATATTATTTGGAAACTGGTCTGTGTCCCATCCGTTTTGATAATCGCCGCGGTTTGCATCAATACTTCCTAATAAACCTGCATCTGCAGCTACTTGTATTTCGTGTGTAAATGTATGGCCAGCAAGTGTTGCATGATTTACTTCAATGTTTAATTTAAAATCATTCAACAGATCATATTGCCTTAAAAAACCAATAACGGTTGCAGCATCATAATCATATTGATGCTTTGTTGGCTCGCATGGTTTTGGTTCAATAAAAAATGTGCCTTTAAAACCATTAGCTCTTGCATAATCTTTTGCGGTATGTAAAAATTTTGCAAGATGCTCCTGTTCACGTTTCATATTCGTGTTCAGCAAACTCATATAACCTTCACGTCCGCCCCAGAAAACATAATTTTCACCACTTAACGCAATCGTTGCATCAAGTGCAGCTTTTACTTGTGCAGCACCATGCGCCAATACATGAAAATCAGGATTAGTGGAAGCGCCGTTCATATATCTTTTATGTGAAAAAAGATTTGCTGTTGCCCACAATAATTTAACACCGGTTTGTTGTTGTTTTTCTTTTGCATAATCAACAACAGCTTGCAATCGCTTATCGTTTTCTTTTACGTCATTGGTGTAATCAACAATATCAACATCATGAAAACAATAATAAGGCAAATTCATTTTTGTAATGAATTCAAAAGCAGCATCCATTTTATCTTTTGCTCTTTCAACTGCATCGCTTTTTTCATTCCATTCAAATACATGTGTGCCTTCACCAAACGGATCAGATCCAACATTTACAAATGAATGCCAGTACGCACATGCAAAACGCAAATGTTCTTTCATGCTTTTACCCGCAACTATTTTGTTTTCATCATACCAACGAAATGCAAGCGGGTTATCGGTTTCGTTGCCTTCATATTTTATTTGGCTGATGTTTTTAAAAAATTCTTTGCTTCCTGTTGTTATTGACATATTTTATGATTTTTGTTTTAAAGACTTAATTCAGCCATTCAAATAAATATTCTTCTTTGAGTGTTATTTTTTTATGATGTTTTTTTTGATCAATTATGTATGAAATTATTTTATTTAACTGCGATTGTACATAAGAAAAATCAAAAGGATTCTCTATAAACATTTGACCACTTTGTGGTCATTCAGTGTTTAATTTTTTAATTAAACTCTCTTTCCATTTTTCATAATTCGCATCATATTCATGTTTCCCGTTTGGCTCAATAAGTTTTATGGGCTTCATATTTTTAAATGCCGCTTTTTCATCTTCAAATATTCTTGCGCCAATGCCTGCGCCTAATGCAGCGCCAACACTTCCATCATTATTATATAATTCTACAGGCACATTGGTAATATTTACAAACGCATCAATAAATACATTACTCAAAAACATATTGGCTTTACCTGCACGAATAACGGTTGGTTCAATATTATTTTCACGCATAATATCCAAACCATAACGAAACGCATAAGCAATCCCTTCCTGCGCTGCGCGGTATAAATGTGCAGGTGTGTGTTTGTTCAAATCAATATTATTTATTGCTGAACCAACTAATTTATTTTCAAGCATACGTTCTACGCCATTACCAAAAGGAAACACCTGTACGCCTTCGCTGCCCGCAGCAATTGTTGCTGCTTCATCATTTAATTGCTGGTAGGTTTTATTAGCGCCAATCATTTTTTTCATCCAGCTATTCATAATTCCTGTGCCGTTAATGCATAACAGTACACCAATTCTTTTTGTATTTTTTGTATGATTGATGTGCGCAAAACTATTGATGCGGCTTTTTTTATCAAAAGCAAGTTCATCCGCAACCGCATAAATAACGCCCGATGTTCCCGCAGTGGCAGCTACTTCGCCGGGCTGCATTACATTTAAGGAAAGCGCATTGTTTAATTGATCGCCGGCTTTGTAGCTAACCGGAATTCCATGTTTCAATCCAAGCTTATCAGCAACCGTTTCATCTAAAAAACCATGTGTACTGAATACTTCTTTTACAGTAGGAATAAGACTGGATTTAAAATTGAAATAGCGCATTACATCTTTTGAAATTTCATCGTTACTGAAATCCCAAAAAATGCCTTCAGATAATGCGGATGGTGTTGTTGTAATGTTGTGTGTTAAACGCATCGCGATAAAATCTCCCGGCAACATTATCTTATGAATTTGCTTAAATGTCGCAGGCTCATTTTCTTTTAGCCACGCAAGTTTTGATGCTGTAAAATTTCCCGGAGAATTTAATAAACAACTTAAACATTTTTCTTCGCCAATGGTTTCAAACGCTTTTTCGCCGTAAGGCACAGCACGGCTATCACACCAAATAATGCTGTTGCGCAATGCAAGCTGCTGTTTATTTACAACAACCAATCCATGCATTTGATACGCGATGCCGATTGCTGCAATATCTTTTGGATCATACTTGCCCGAAACATTTGCCTGCATTAATGCCTGTTGCAAATATTCCCACCATGTATCAGGATTTTGTTCAGCCCAGCCATTTTTCAGGCTGATAATTTCTGCTTCCGTTTCCGGGTATTGTGCCGATGTGATGCATTGTTGTGTTGCAGCATCAACAACAGATACTTTTACAGATGAGGTTCCGATATCAATTCCAAGCAATAGCATTCACAAAAATTTTATCAGGCAAAATACACAAGAATTTTTTGCTGATCGCAATTTCCTGTCTTATTTGGTTTGTATTATGGAATATAAAAAATCAAGTTGTTTGTAATCTTTTAATGGTTCACTATGTTGCGATTCACCCAGCATCATTACTTCTTTGGCTGATGTGTCATAAGCTTCCCATTCAGGCAAATTATCACCATTTGGATTTCCTGTTTTAATAAAATTTGCCCAGTAATCAGACATCACATTTTCAAGTGTATAATCAACCTGTTGCCATGGGCGATGTACGAATTTTAAATTATGATATGCATAAGGTACTTCGCCCGTATGAAATGCGCCATACTTTACATACTCGCCGGTTGCTGGTAATTTATGTGTGAAGCGATATACATACACTTTGTTGCCGTGTTTACTTTGCATGTTTGCCCACGTATAATTTTGCACGCCAAAAATCATATCGCGCGAAAGATTGTATTGCGATGCACTTGCAACCGAATCGTTTGTTGCGGGATAGAATTGCAAAAAAGTTTGCGCATTATTTCCATATTGCTGTGCTGCATCTTTTGTAAAATCTGCTGCATTTTTTATATTG
>JBDUEO010000261.1:0-5256 GCA_040002335.1 Parafilimonas sp.
GATGGATCTTAATATGGCGTAGCAAAAAATGGGAAGCGCCGGTAATGAGCGTAATTAGTTTTGCGCAGGTTTGCATTTCAACGATGTTATTAGGCATTTATTTTTGGGGTGAAAAAGTTGGCAGCAACCCGTTTGCATTATTAAGAAACGAATTAAATGCGCCGGTACTTTTCAACAATCCCGATTATTTGCAGTTTCCAAAAATTTATGAAGGCAACGATTTAAATGCACTGCTGCAGAACTACTGGATGGTAATACATCCGCCCATTTTATTTTTAGGTTTTGCTTCAACTATTGTTCCATTTTCGTACGCTATGGCAGGATTAATGAAGAATGATCATACCTGGGTAAAGCCTGCTATTCCGTGGGCGGCATTTTCGGGTGCTGTTTTAGGCACCGGCATTATGATGGGTGCAGCATGGGCTTATGAGAGCTTAACTTTTGGCGGTTACTGGGCGTGGGATCCTGTAGAAAACGCATCGCTTGTACCGTGGATTGTAATGATAGCTGGCCTGCATACAAGCCTGGTGTATAAAAGCAGCGGCTACTCATTAAAAAGTACATACCTGTTTTATATTATTTCTTTTTCACTGGTTTTATATTCTACTTTTTTAACGCGCAGCGGAATTTTAGGCGATACTTCTGTACATGCATTTACAGAGCAGGATATGACCACACAACTGGTTGGTTTTATACTGGTATTTTTTGTGCCCGCAATGATCTTGTATTTCTATCGAAGCAAAAACATTCCAACTATACGTAAAGAAGAAAACACGTATAGCCGCGAGTTCTGGATGTTTATTGGTGCGCTGGTATTATGTTTGGCCGCATTAATTATTACAGCAAAAACATCTATCCCGGTTTACAACAAAATTTTTGGTACTAACGTGGCAGAACCTGAAGACCGCATTTTTTCTTACAATCAAATACAGGTTTTTATCGCTATAATTATTGGTGTGCTTACCGCCGTAACCCAATATTTAAAATACAAAAACACTGATAAAAAAGCTTTTTATAAAAAGATACTTCCACCTACAATTATTGCACTGGCAATAAGCCTTTGCATTAGTTTAATAGGAAATATTAATTATGATGATAAAGGCGCGGGTTTTATGATCGCTATTCATATTGCCATGTTCGCTGCTGTGTATGGTGTAGTCGCAAACCTGGCGTATATATGGATTGGATTAAAAGGTAAAATGAAAGCTGCCGGCCCATCTATTGCGCATGTTGGTTTTGGGCTGGCATTGATGGGTATTATTATTTCATCAAGCCGCAAACAGGTGCTTAGCGAAAATACAACGGGTATATCTTTATTAGAAAAATCAAAAGACTATGATCCTGCAGAGAATATAACGCTTTTTAAAGGTGTTAAAACAGATATGGGGAAGTATGATGTAACCTATGCGCGTGATACATTCAATACATCAAACCATAAAAAATATTTTGAACTGCAGTTTGTAAGTAAAGATGGAAAAGACAAGTTTAATGTATATCCCGATGTTATAAAAAACAACAAAGGCCAGGAAGGCAATTCTGCTAATCCTGATAAAAAGCATTATTGGAACCGTGACGTTTTCGTTTATGTTTCTGCAATGCAGGGTGGCGAACCTGATGATACCAGCGAGTATAAACCTGTTGAAATGAAACCAGGCGATTCTGTTTTTTATTCAAACGGAATTATAAAAATGAATAGCGTAATAAAAGATGCCGATTCATTAAAAAACAAATTATTACCTGGTGAAGTTGGCATAGGAATGAACATGACCGTGATTGAAAAAGATGGTATGGAATATAAAGCTATGCCGGTGGTTGCGTTAAAAGATAATGTACTAAGAAATATTCCAGACACTGTAATTGCGCAAAGCCTAATTATACGCTTTAATAAATTATCAGATGGTAACAGTGGAAAAATTGAATTAGCCATTAAAGAAGATAAAAGCATACAGGATATAATTACGCTTAAGGTTTACCAGTTTCCCTATATCAACTTACTCTGGTTGGGCATTATTATAATGGTCAGCGGTTTTATTCTTAGTATTGTACAACGTGTTCGTACAGGTTTTAGAACTACTCAGGCATCTTAAATATAACATTTTTTAAAGGTTACTTTGCTTTTTTAATGCGTATTGTATAAATGCAATCGCGCTATATTTACAATTGTTTTATGCAACCGCACAAATTTTATTTACCCACTATAAAAACTATTATATACATTTTATGTATGGGTGCGGCACTAAATGCAACTGCACAAACAAAACCACCACTTGTTGGCAAAAAAAATCTTGGCGTAAATGATTCCATAATTGTTGAAGCATGCATAGAACCAAATGGTGATACTATTCCGTGTTCATGGCTTGAAGATGCTTATGTTACCGGTAAATTAAATGGTGCTAACAGAAAAAGATACCAGGAATGGACACGTTTGCGCAATGCTGTTTATGTAACTTATCCTTATGCTATTGCTGCTTCAAGAGTAATGAATGATATTAATGCGCAACTGGTAAATGTTACAGATAAAAAAAAGCGTAAGGAAATTATAATGTCGCGTGAAAAAGAATTAAAAACACAGTTTGCAGATAAACTAACGCAGCTTTCTGTTTACCAGGGAAAAGTTTTAATGAAATTAATTTATCGGCAAACCGGCAATAATTGTTATGAAATAATTGAAGATTATAAAGGAAAATTTAATGCTGGCTTCTGGCAAACGGTTGCAATTGTTTTTGGCTCCAATCTTCGCCAAAGTTACGACCCCAACGGCGATGATCATGATATGGAAATGATTGTACAGGATGTAGAAAGAATGTATGGTGTAAGAAGAAGCTGAGCAAAGAACAAAGCTTCTTGAACCTGAATCTTATCTTATTTATTATAACGCTAACAAGTTCACCATTTTTTACTTTTGAATTTTTACTTTTGATTTATTATGAAAACAGATATACTCGCATTCGGCGTGCATCCTGATGATGTGGAACTCGGTTGTTCAGGAACATTAATAGCAGCAATTGCACAAGGCAAAAAAGTAGCAGTTATTGATTTAACACACGGCGAATTAGGAACACGCGGCACTGCAGAAACAAGACAAATTGAAGCTGCAAACGCAGCAAAAATAATGGGCGTACATGCAAGAGAAAATTTAGAAATGGCTGACGGATTTTTTCAGAATGATGAAACCAATTTGCACAAAGTGATTAAAGTAATAAGAAAATATCAGCCTGAAATTGTTTTGTGTAATGCGCCCGAAGACCGCCATCCTGATCATGGCAGAAGTTCTAAACTTGTTTCAGATGCAGCATTTCTTTCTGGCTTAAGAAAAATTAATACAAGTTTTAATAATGCAGCGCAGGAAGCATGGCGGCCAAATTATGTTTTTCATTATATACAGGACCGTTATTTAAAACCCGATTTTTTATTTGATATTTCTACAACGTACGAACAAAAAATAAAAGCTGTGCTTTGCTATACCACGCAGTTTAATACAACTGATGCAAGCGAGCCGCAAACATATATTTCAAATCCTGATTTTATAGAAGTAATAAAAGCACGCGCATTAATGTTTGGAAAACGCATTGGTGTGCAATATGCAGAAGGTTATTTAACTACAAAAATGATTGGCGTAAATAGTTTTGATGCGTTTATACAAAATGTAACGTAAGCTTTATATGTGCAAAATGTATTGTATGCTAACTAAATAATGTTATATTTTTAAATAAAGAATTTTGTATCCGTAGCTTTACTTTATGCAACAATTAGATTTATTTAATAGTGAATCAGGAAATAAAGTTGCCGTTATCAGGCAAAAAAAAAGTAAACCTGAAAACACGAAAGATACAGTTGCAATTGCTGATGAAAAACCTATACAGCAACAACCGCAGTTAATAAAACCGCTTTCTAAAAAACCAGAACAACCTGCCAAGCGCGGCCGCAAATCTTTAAAAGAAATTAATCTTGACGTTGCCTTGCTCGAAGTTCCTGATGATGAAATTCTTTTTCAAAAGCAATATTATTCAATAAGCGAAGTAGCTGAATGGTTTAATATGAAAGCTTCTTTATTAAGATTCTGGGAAAATGAATTTGATATTTTAAAGCCACGCAAAAACAAAAAAGGAGATCGTCTTTTTCGTCCGGAAGATGTTAAAAATATTCGTATTATTTATTACCTGTTGCGACAACAAAAATATTCTGTAGAAGGTGCCAAACAATTTTTAAAAGATAATAAAAAGAAAGCTGAAACGCAGATACAACTTGCAGAAACACTAACAAAGTTCCGCGCTTTTCTGTTAGAATTGAGCGCTAATTTAGGCGACTGAAATAAGAAAAAAGCGTTAGAAAATTATCATCATAAAATATTCGAAGAATTTATAAGAATATTAAAAATGAATTGAGATACATGAAAAATATAGCTTGTGCAATCATAATTATTATAAGTCTTGTTTCGTGCAAAACACAAAATAATGTAAGCAAATCTTCAAAGCCATTTCATGCTTATGAAGTTAGTTATGATGATAAGCACCGTAAAATACTTCGCGGTTTAATAACACGTACCGATATAGAAAAAGACACAGCATTTAGCTGGTTCAAAAAAAATTATAATCTTGGCAGGCCTGATGCCGGCGCTGTGGCAGCATTTAAACAACACGGCAATAATTTTCACATGTTGATATTTGGCGGAACCTGGTGTCCTGATACACAAAATTTGTTGCCTCAATTTTACCGTCTTGCAGATGCTGCAGGATATGCTGACAGCAGCATAACTTTAATTGGTGTTGATCATGCTAAAACAACATTAGGCAATCTTAATAAAACATTTCATCTTACAAATGTGCCCACGTTTATTGTATTAAAAGATGGTAAAGAAGTTGGCCGCGTGGTAGAATATGGAGAAAGCGGAGAAGCTATGAAAGAGCTTGGAAAAATGGTAGACAGCTTGTAAATAAATAAATGCAAATAAAAAATTAGCTCAAAATTTTTATTGCTTCCGCAGGTGTGATGACTTTAAGATGCTCATCTGCATGTTTATAATCTTTTGTATTGCGTGTTACAAAAAAATCAACTGATTTGTCGGCTGCTGCCGAATAATATTGAACTGCGTCTTCAACATCTGTAAAAGAAGAATTGTAAGCTTTTTGAATAATTGCTTTATCTGTTAGACAAATTTTTATGAATAAAAGCAATTCCTTTACAGCCGCTTTTGCAACTACTTTTCCAAGTAATTTATTTCCCGAATATTGAACATTCAAAATAATTGAACCAGTA
>JBDUEO010000262.1:0-5252 GCA_040002335.1 Parafilimonas sp.
CGCGCCTGAGGTTTAAAATAAGTAATATCAATACCCAAATGGGCGTAAAGATCATTAAACCCACCCAGCTTATAGCGATAAAACTTATTCTCGTCCTCACATTCCTGGTTATGTATACTCAATAAGTTTTTTTTGTTATCGCTGTATTTTTTTATCAGCTTAAATAATTCTTTTGATACGGTATAAGGTGCATGTGGTGTAATTGAGGCCGATTGGCCCTTAAAATCATTTAAAACTTTAATCGATTCTTTAGATGGTTTTTTTTCTCTCGCACCCTTGGTTTTATTGTTTTTAATTCCAACAATAACCATGAGAAGTTTGGCCGATGAATACAAATCCGGCACTTTTGAATTACTAAAAACATTACCGCTAACATCATCACAAATTGTTTGGGGAAAATTTTTTGGCGCGTTGCTAATTGTTTTGCTTGCTTTAATTCCAACAACAATTTATGCATTTTCATTACAGCATTTAAGTGCTGCCGGCGGCATTGATGTTGGCGCAACTGCGGGCAGTTATATCGGGTTGTTTTTATTGGGCGCTGTATTTACTTCAGTGGGTTTGTGTGCCAGCAGTTTTACAAATAATACGGTGGTTGCTTTTATAGGCGGCGCATTTGTTTGTTTAATTTTATATACAGGATTTGATGCGTTAAGTCAATTGCCTTTTTTTACAAACGGCTGGGATTATTATGTACAAATGCTCGGCATCAATTTTCATTATGAAAGTATAAGCAAAGGTGTGATTGATATTCGTGATATGATTTACTTTTTCGCTATTATTATATTTTTTATTGCAATCGCAAAACGAAATATTGAATTAAGATAAGCATGAACGAACGCAAAAAAATACCGGCAAAAAAGAATCAATGGCTTGTGTTGCTTATTATTTTGATTGCAGTTATTTATGCATCAACTTTTTTGCGTTACCGTATTGATCTTACTGCTGAAAAGCGTTTCAGCTTAAATCAATCAACAAAAAAATTATTAAATAATATTGATTCAACAGTAAACATTACTGTTTTTCTTACCGGCGATTTGCCTGCAGATTATAGAAAATTAAGCATTGCAACAAATGATTTGCTTTCTGAGTTCAGAGATCTGAGCCACAATCAAATCCGCTTTCATTTTGAAAAGCCCGGTGAAAACTTAAACGACAGCGATAGAAATAATTTATATGATAGTTTACAACATCTTGGAGTTGTGTTCGAACAAAATAATGATGTTTCGCAAACCAATGAAAAAGCAACGCAGCAATTAATTATTCCTTCGGCAATTGTTCAATATGGAAACAGCCGTGCTGTTGCTATTGATTTGCGCAGCAGCAGAACTGTATTCAAAAATTATAATGTGGTGAATGATGAGCCGCAGGAAGATAAAGAAGCAACATTGAATGCAGCAGAAGCTTTATTGGAATACAAATTTGCAAATGCAATAGATAAACTCACGCGTAAAATTGTGCCGACAGTTGCATATTGTGTAGGCAACGGAGAGGCCGGACCACAATATGTAAACGATCTTATTCAAAGCCTGCGCAATGATTATCGTTTGGGAATTTTTGATCTGCAAAAATCGTATCCTGATCCTTCAATTATCAACACATTATTAATTGTAAAACCTACGATACCTTTTACTGATGAAGACAAGTTGAAGATTGATCAATATGTAATGCATGGCGGAAAAGTAATTTGGTGCATTGATAAATTGTATGCTGAATTAGATAGTTTAATGCGCAGCCAGGCAGATTTTGTGGCATACGACCGCAACTTGAATCTTGATGATATTTTATTTCGTTATGGTGTGCGCATTAATGGAAATTTAGTGCAGGATCTTAACTGCAGTAAAATTCCTTTGGTTACCGGTTATAACGCAGATGGCAGCCCGAAAATGCAACGTTTTCCCTGGCCATATTATCCTTTTCTTTCTTCGCCCAATAACAATATTGTTTCAAAAAATTTAGATCGCGTTTTATCTATCTTTCCATCCAGTATTGATACTGTAAAAGCGCCCGGTATTAAAAAAACTATTTTGCTGTCAACAGATACATCAAGCCGTTTAATAAGTTCGCCGGCTATTGTTAGCCTGAACAAAATAATGGAAGAAATCAGCCAGCAAAATTTTGATTCTTATAATGAACATTATATTCCTGTTGCTGTTTTATTAGAAGGAAAGTTTAAGTCTTTATACACAAATCGCTTAACGAATGATGTAAAAGATTCTGTAGCAAAAGCGCTTGGAAAACCTTTTGCATCAACCAATACAAATGCAACGCAACAAATTGTAATGAGCGATGCAGATATTGTTACGAATGAAATAAGTGAAACGACCGGGCCGTTGCCGATGGGAGAGTTGCCGTATGAAAATTATCGTTTTGCCAACCGCGAATTCTTTTTGAATTGTGTTGATTATTTAACCAGCACCAGCGGAATTTTTGAAAGCCGTAATAAAGATTTTACGCTTCGGCTTTTAGATAAAAAGAAAGTGGCAGATCAGAAATTAAACTGGCAGTTCATCAACATTGTTATTCCAATTGCTGTTATTATTTTGTTTGGTATCGCTTATCAATGGAAAAGAAAAAACAGTTTTGGAATGTAATATTATACACATGTCAAAAGAAACTATAACTTATATTGTTTTTGGAATTGTATTGGCGCTTGCGTTAATTTTTGATCTTGGCTTACTAAGCAAAAAGAACAAGGAGATAACCATAAAACAAGCGTTGCAACAAACTATTTTTTGGGTAATTCTTGCATTAGCTTTTTTTGGTTTTTTATGGATGGAAGATGGGAAGCAACCTGCATTAGAATACATCAGCGCGTATTTAATGGAATGGAGTTTAAGCATTGATAATATTTTTGTTTTCATCCTCATTTTTACATCATTTTCTGTAAAAAAAGCATACTACTCCCGGGTTTTGCTTATTGGTATTTTAATGGCAATTGTGTTCCGCATTATTTTTATAACAGTTGGTGTGGCGCTGGTTCAGCGTTTTGAATGGGTGCTATATATTTTCGGTGTGTTTTTAGTGTACACAGGTTTTAAAATGTTTACCTCAAACGATGAAGATAAATTTGAACCGGAAACATCTACGGCATACAAGTTTGTAAAAAAAATATTTCCCGTTACAAGCAGTGATGGAAATGGGAAATTCTGGATTACAGAAAACGGCAAACGTATGTACACATCTTTATTTGTTGTAGTAATGATGCTGGCTTCAATTGATCTTGTTTTTGCACTCGATTCTATTCCTGCGGTATTAGGAATTTCAAGAGATAAAATGGTAATTTATACTTCAAATATTTTTGCCGTGTTAGGTTTAAGAAGTTTGTTCTTTTTACTAAAAGGTGCCGTTGCAAAATTCGAATACCTGCAACAAGGTATTGCAGTTGTATTGGTTTTTATTGGTATAAAAATGTTGGGTGCGCATTGGGTAGATGCATGGTTTAGTGTAGACAAACAGGTTTTTATTTCACTCGGCGTAATTGTAATTTGCATTACAGCGTCCATCCTGTTTTCATTATATAAAAACAAACAAAAAAGTTTACAGCAATAATATCAACCATTATTACTGTTGTTGTCGTTTAAATTTATCTCCTTATTATCGTCGGTTTTATCTTTCTTAAAATCAAGCTTGCCAAATTTCCATGTAAGGTTTATACCAATAGAACGAAAAGGAATATTGCGTTCATTATTGGTTACAAAATTAGTTCCGTATAAAACAGTTGGCAGTTTTAAATAAGTATTCAAAAAGTTTGTTGCCGTTATTGCAATGCTTGCTTTTTTATTCCAAAATTGTTTGCGTGCTGCAATGGTGTATGATGTGAAGGAAGGATATTTTCCCTGCAATTCATTTCTCGGCGAACGAAAACTGCCAAAGAATTCTGTTGAAAAAGATTTATCAAATTCATACGAAAGATTTACGTTGAAATGATAATTAAAGCTGGTTGGATTGCGGCCTAAATCAATTCCATTAATTATATGGCGCCTGTAAAAAGACAGGTTTGTTCTTATATTAAATTTCTCTGTTGGGTGCAGGCTGCCATAAAAGCTAACACCGGCATTCTGCTCCAGCCCAATGTTTTCTCTTGTACTTACCGAAACATTTGTATAGGTAGAATCGCCAACAGTAAGCGTTGGATAAAAAGCGGTGTATGGCTGAATATCATTATTGCTGGTACGATAAAAAGCAGAAATCATAAATGAACCTTTGTTGCCATAATCGCGATTATACGATAACTCAAAACGATTGCCTACTTCAGGTTTAAGATATGGATTGCCTGCCGAGATATTTTTTGGATCACTGGTATTAATAAACGGATTCAGATCATCATAATCTGGCCGGTTAATACGCCTTGAATAACTTATTTTTACTGCCTGGTTGTTGTTCAATTTTTTAAGAAAATAAATGGAAGGAACGAACGTGTTGTAACCAGGTGTTTTTAATTGCTGCGCTGCATCTGAATAATATGCATTTATTTCAGTGCGCTCATATCTTGAACCAATTTTTGCATCAAATAAATTACCCACCGGGAAACTTAATTCTGCATACGCCGCATATACTGATTGTTTGTAAGAAAGATAATTTGAAACCGTACTGTCGTAAGCGTATAATTTGTTTGAAGGATCTAAAGCAAAAACATTTGATGTGCTTTTAATGTTATTAAAAGTAAAGTCTGCGCCGGCCCCAAAATTTATTTTATCAGAAAACGGTTGCGCATAATCAATTTCAATTTCTGTTTCATCTTCTTTACCAAAGTTGCTGTTGTTTATTCCATAATAAACAGAATCCTGGGGCAGTAAAGTTTGAAAATTATTGTTCGTTGAATTGTTTCTTCCAAGGCTTGTGCTTACATCAATTTCAAGCGATTGATCTTCTTTTGCGAAAGTTCTTTTGTAATTAATATCAGCATCAGTTGAATGAAACAAAGACTTGTTTTTATAATTATTGGTTGAAAGAATATCTGAAAAAACAGTGTCACTGTTAAACGAAGTTGTTGCTTCTTCCTGGTTTACCAAACCATTGCCGCCGCTGCCATATCTATTGTAATTTACGTTGCCTGAAAAGTTATTATACTTATTAAAAGTCCAGTCAAAACCCAACCCAGATTGCAAACCGTAATGGTTTGTGCGCGGCGTACTTTGCTGGTTAAAAAGTTGAATTTCTTTATCAATAGTATCTGTTGTCGTTCGGTTGGAAGTAGTAGGTGTTTTTGCAGCAAGCCTTGTATTACCGCTGATGAATGCGTTTAAACC
>JBDUEO010000263.1:0-5219 GCA_040002335.1 Parafilimonas sp.
GATGCATTTATAAATGTAATGCATGCTGACGGTGCCGGCACAAAAAGCATTCTTGCCTATTTATACTGGAAAGAAACCGGCGATATTTCAGTTTGGAAAGGCATTGCGCAAGATGCCGTTGTTATGAATCTTGATGATTTGCTTTGTGTTGGTATTTATGATAACATTCTTTTTTCATCAACCATCGACAGAAATAAATTATTTATTAGCGGCGATATATTAGAACAAATAATTAATGGCACGCAGCAATTTTTTAATTCACTAAAATCATTTGGCATCAATATTCATTTTCTTGGCGGCGAAACGGCCGATGTTGGTGATGTGGTAAGAACAATAGCTGTAAATGGAACGATGATGGCAAGATGGCAAAAAGATAAGATCATCACTAATGAAAAAATAAAACCAGGCAATGTAATTGTTGGTTTTGCCAGTTACGGGCAGGCAACGTATGAAGATGAATATAACAGCGGTATTGCAAGCAATGGTTTAACGAGTGCAAGGCACGATGTGCTGCAGAAATATTATGCAACAAAATATCCTGAAACTTTTGAGCCTTCTTTGAGTAACGATGTAGTGTATATTGGAAAAAATAAATTAGATGATGAGGTTGCTTATTCCGCAAATAAAAATCCCGGTTCTAAAACAACTATTGGAAAACTTTTACTTTCTCCTACGCGTACGTATGCACCACTGATGAAAATTTTATTAGAAAAATATTTTGATAAAATTGATGGTGTTATTCATTGCAGCGGCGGCGGCCAAACAAAGTGCATGAAATATTTGCCTCAACCTTTAAGAATTATAAAAGATAATTTGTTTGAAGCGCCCGAAATTTTTAAGATCATTCAAAAAAACTCCAATGCAGACGATAAAGAAATGTACCAGGTTTTTAACATGGGCCACCGGCTTGAAATATTTACAGATGAGAAAAATGCATTTGCATTAATTAATGAAGCAAAGCAATTTAATATTGATGCAAAAATTGTGGGAAGGGTTGAAGCATCAGCAAAAAAAGAATTGAAATTGCACGTTAATGGAAACGTTATTTCTTTTTAGTTTCTGTTCCTTCTGCATAAAATAGGGTAAATTCATAGAGAATATTATCACACATTCTTACTCTTCAAAATAGCATTAAACAAACGTTTTAAAAATAGCAAGTATCTTGCACAACTTTTCTAATAATTATGGTTGATCTTTCAAAATTTGATGTAAACGCAGTAGCGAACCGTAATAACAATATATTCGGTTTGCCATTTTCAGAAGAAGATGCAAAAGTGGTTTTGTTACCTGTTCCCTGGGAGGTTACAGTAAGCTGCAATGCAGGCACAGCAAGAGCTCCGGAACATATATTTAAAGCCAGTACGCAAATTGACCTGTTTGATGCCAATATGCCGCAGGGTTGGAAAAAAGGGTTTTTTATGCGCGACCTGGACAGAAAAATTTTAATGAAAAGCGATTACCTGCGCAAAGAGGCAGAATTGTATATTGATTTTATTGCACACGGCCAGGATATAAATAGCAATAAGTTTATGCAGAAAGGCCTGAAAGAAATAAATGAAGGCGGCATAATGTTGAATGAATGGGTGTATGCGCAAACAAAAGATTTGTTAAGCCGTGATAAACTTGTTGGTTTAATTGGCGGCGACCATAGTGTTTCGCTTGGTTATTTTAAAGCACTGGCAGAAAAACATGAAAGTTTTGGCATTCTGCAAATTGATGCTCATTGCGATTTGCGCAGCGCTTATGAAAAATTTAATCATTCGCACGCAAGCGTAATGTACAACGCACTTACAGAAATAAATGAAATAGAAAAGTTGGTTCAGGTTGGCGTTAGAGATTATTGCGAAGCAGAATGGAATTATATATGCAACAGTAATTTTAAAGTAATTACCTATTTCGATCAGCAGATTAAAGAACGTTTATTTAATGGAGATCATTGGGTAAATATTGCTGATGAAATTATAAGCCACTTGCCGGAATACGTTTATTTTAGTTTTGATATTGATGGCCTCGATCCTAAACTTTGCCCACATACAGGCACACCTGTTCCCGGAGGTTTTCAGTCTGATGAAGTATTGTATTTATTAAGAAAAATTGTACAAAGCGGTAAAAAATTAATTGGGTTTGACATTGTAGAAGTAGGTACAGGCGAAAACAATTACGATGCAGTTGTTGCATCAAGATTATTATGGAAGATCTGCAATTTATTCGTGAAAAGTAATTGCGCATGAGGCAAAAAAAAGAATATGATTTTGTAGTTACTTTAAAACATCCTGATTATAAAATATACAATATAATTACTGTTTTAATATGCTTAATTACGATAGCCGCTGCTGTATTTGGTTTGCTTCATTCTTTTTTTTCAACTTATACCTGGGTAAATGTTTTTTTAATTGCGTTTATCGTTATAAATCTTTCTGTTGCTTTTATTAAAGGTGATAAAAAAGAAGCCATAACCACATTTAAATGGTCTTTATATGCATCTGCTTTTTTATGGCTATTGTATCCGTTGCACATGCCCGCAATCGCTATTTTTTATGTTATCGCCGCTTTGCTTGAAAGACAAATAAAATTCCCGCAGGAAATTGGTTTTAGTAATGATGGGTTAACATTTAATACTTTCCCTTTCAAAAATTATTCATGGCAACAGGTAAGAAATGCAATGCTGAAAGATAATATGCTAACGCTCGATTTTGTAAGCAATAAGATCTTGCAAAAAGAAACAGAGTCCGATGTTGATAAAACAACTGAAAAAGAATTTAATGCATATTGCCACATGCATTTACCTGATGATGGTTCGTTATTAAGTAATTAAAAATTAAGTATCTTTTGTTACAACAATTTCCATATTTATTATATTCTGATGGCAACGGAAATATTTATGAAGATGAAAGCCTTTATGCAGTTGGACGTGCCGGCTGGGATGCATTTGCTGTAGAAAAAGACGATTGGATAGAATTGCCTGAAGGCGGAAATTTATACGAATTGCCGGAACGCAGAGGTATTGGTATTGATGTGCGTACAGGCCAAATGCGCTTGTGCGAAAAAGGTTGGGCGGTTGCTGCATTTATTCCGCCGGCGCACACAGGTTTATATTTGGCAGCGTACGAAAGTTTGCCAAATGCGCCAACACTTCCTTTGTTTTGCTACACGGCCGCGGCATGGTTGAATAATAAATTTTATGTGCCTGCAGTAAGAATTGAAAATGATGTGCGCCAGGAACATGCAGGGTATGATGATAGTAATATCAAAAGCGGAGCTGCATATTTATTACAGCATTATGCGCACAATCGTTTGGTAAAACATTTAATGAATAATTGCTGCCTAACATATCATTGCCCGGCTGCAAGAAATTTATCTTTAGGCAGATGGGAATGTCCTGTTCCAACTTCGCCTGCATGCAATGCAAATTGCATTGGTTGCATTTCTTTTCAACCAGAAGATGAAACAATTGTTTCAACACAAGACAGGTTAACATTTAAACCAACTGCTGAAGAAATTGCAGAGTTTGCGGTGCCGCATTTAATTAATGCGCCATATCCAATTGTAAGTTTTGGGCAAGGTTGTGAAGGCGAGCCATTGCTGATGTGGGAAACCATTAAAAATGCTATTATTGAAATAAGAAAACATACAGAGCGCGGCAGTATTAACATCAATACAAATGGTTCTAAACCTGCAGCCGTAAATGCTTTGTGCGAAGCTGGTTTAAACAGTATTCGTGTAAGTATGAATAGCGCGCAAAAATCTGTTTATACACCTTATTACAGGCCTAATAATTATGTATTTGAAGATTTGATTGAATCGCTGAAAACGGTAAGGAAATATGGCGGCTGGACAAGCATAAATTATTTTGTTTTTCCAGGAATGACAGACACTGTTGAAGAATACGAAGCGTTACGGAAATTAATTAGTGAAACAGATTTGTGCATGATTCAGTGGCGCAATTTTAATATTGATCCTGATTGGTACCTTGGCAAAATTGGCGTAACAGAAACAGGAGAGATGCTCGGCGTAAAACAATTAATGGATTTATTAAAAGAAGAATTTCCGCGCTTAAAATATGGTTATTACAATCCGCCAATGGAAAGAATAAAAGGCTTTTTTGAAAAAGATTTTGCGCAATAACAATCATCTTTCATTAAAATAAAAAGATTTATTTTTTACACTAACTAAAAAAAAATTTATGCCAATAAACGCTGCTTTACTTGCCGAATTAAAACATGAAGCTGTTAATACCAGGAAGATGATTGAACGTGTTCCTTCAGATAAATTAAATTGGAAACCACATGAAAAATCAATGAAGCTGGGAAGGCTTGCAGTCCATATTGCCGAACTGCCTGTTTGGTTTGAAAGAATTATTAATAAAGATGAATTTGATTTTGCAACAGCAACTTTCAATGCTGAAATAAAAGAAAATACAGAAGATATTGTACAGTTGTTTGATGATCAACTTTCAAATGCATTACACGTTTTGGAAACAGCTTCAGACGAAAACCTTAATGCAATATGGACGGTTAGGCGCGGCGACACAATTGTATATCAAATGCCTAAAAAAGTAGCGCTGAGAAACTTTACTTATAATCATATTTATCATCATCGCGGGCAACTGAGTGTGTATTTGCGTTTACTTGATATTGCTGTTCCCGGAATGTACGGCCCGTCTGCAGATGAAAAAATGTAAACGGTTTATCACAACAAAAGATGAATTAATCTCTGTAAAAAATTTATATAAACATTGCTTTATAAACTTATGTCTATATAATTTTTGGTTCTTGCTGGCTAAGGCAATGAAAGCTACCCAAACCCCAAATAATATCTGCAGAATTTATACTAATAACTTTTCTTGAAGAAAAACATTGCTGAATTATTTCCAATGCTTTTTCATCTTTTTTACAGTTGAAAACAGGAACAACAACAACATTGTTTGCAATATAAAAATTTGCATAAGATGCAGGCAGGCGCTGATCTTCATAAATAATTGCATCTGGCATTGGCAATTCAATTATGTTTAATTGTTTGCCGTTTAATAACCGCATTGCCTTTAATTGCTTTAAATTATGCTGCAGTAAATCATAATTTTCATCGGCTTTATTTTCTTCAACAACAGTTATCACCGTGTCTTCATTTACAAAGCGAACAGTGTCGTCAATATGCCCATCTGTATCATCGCCAATAATACCTTCATCAACCCAAAGTATTTGTTCAACACCATAATATTC
>JBDUEO010000264.1:0-5210 GCA_040002335.1 Parafilimonas sp.
TATCGCGAATATGGTGACAGCAAATATTATTACCAGGTTGCGCAGTTCAATAATTTAATAGATTTTAAAAACTTAACGGCAGGAACAAAACTATTGTTTCCGCCACTTAGTACTAATTAACAATGCCTTTAAGTCAAACACTTCCCGGAACGCAGCAAACTGATTTGGTAACTTTTACATTAAAAGTTGGCGGAGAAGCAGTAAGCACTCAATACCATGTTGCTTCAATAATCATATCGAAAGAAGTAAACAAAATTCCATTTGCCAAACTAATAATATATGATGGCAACGCCGCAGCGCAGGATTTTCCGGTAAGCAATGAAGCCACATTTATTCCCGGAACAGAGATCGAGATCACAGCAGGTTATCATTTGGATGAAACATCCATCTTTAAAGGCATTATTGTAAAGCACAGTTTAAAGATCAGAAATAATAGTTCACCAGCATTGTTGCTCGATTGCAGGGATAAAGCTTTTGAGATGACTATCGCAAGAAAGAATAAATATTTTAATGATTCTAAAGACAGCGATGCGGTTGATGTAATAGCAACCACTTATGGATTAGATACTGTTATCGAAGATACAAGCGTACAATTGGAAGCTATTGTGCAATACGATTGCACAGATTGGGATTTTATCATATCGCGAATGGAAGCCAACGGAAAATTTTGCTTTGTTGATGGCGGAAAACTAACAGCGAAAAAACCAGATTTTTCTTCTTCAACAGTTTTAGATGTCGTGTTTGGTTCAACAATGCTTGAGTTTGACGCTGATCTCGATGCACGTAATCAGTATCAAAGTTTAAAAGCAAATACGTGGGATCATGCAAATCAAAACATCACCACTGTTGATGCACAGGAACCGGGCTTTGAAGAAAACGGCAACATCGGCAGCAGCGATCTTGAAAGCGTGTTGAACATAACAGAATATGATTTGTATTCAGGCGAAAATGTAACAGAAAATGAATTACAAAATCTTGCCGATGCACGACTATTAAAAGCGAGGCTTTCAAGATTGAGAGGCCGGGTTCGCTTCAGAGGATTCGCACAAATAAATCCCGGTGATCTTATAAATATTGGTGGTGTAGGGGATCGTTTTAATGGCAAAGTTTTCGTGTCGGGTGTCCGTCATGAAATTGCAAATGGTATTTGGAATACTGATGTGCAGTTTGGAGTAACAAATGAGCCATTTACAAAACAACCTGATGTAAATGCTTCGCCGGCTGCGAATATGATTCCTGCCATACAAGGTTTACAAATTGGCGTGGTAACAGATATTGAAAGTGATCCTGATAGCCAGGATCGCATTCGTGTTCGCTTACCAATTATAGATGCGAACGAAGATGGCGTATGGAGCAGGATCGCGTGCCTTGATGCAGGCAATAATCGCGGTACTTTTTTCAGGCCTGAAATAGGAGATGAAGTGATCGTTGGTTTTTTAAATAATGACCCGCGCAATCCTGTTGTATTAGGAATGCTGAACAGCAGCGCAAAGCCAGCGCCATTACAGGGTTCTAACCAAAATGATGAGAAAGGTTATGTATCGCGAAGCGGTATGAAAATGATTTTTAATGATGATGAAAAGTCGTTGAAGATTGAGACACCAGCCGGCAAAAAAGTTACCATTAGTGAAGCGGATGCGGTAATGACATTGGAAGATGAGAACGGAAATAAAATTTCGATGGATTCATCTGCCATAAGTATTGAAAGCGCCGCTGACATTAGCCTGAAAGCTGCAGGCGATCTTACAATTGAAGCAGTAAATATTTCATTAAGTCCTTCATCAAGTTTTGCATTAAGCACGGGTGGCGCATCTTTAAATGCAGGAAGTGGAAGCGCTATTTTATCGGCTCCAAGTGTAACTGTTGAAGGTTCGGGAACTGCCACCATTAAAGGCGGAATTGTGATGATAAATTGATGATGCTAAACTTTTATAATCAGAACAGTAATTCTAAAAATAATTTCTATGGGTTTTGCTTCAAGAATATCTGACATGCATGTTTGTCCATTATTCAACGGGCCCTCACCGCACGTGGGAGGTCCAATACTTCCGCCTGGTACTCCAACAGTTTTAATTGGTGGCTTGCCAGCTGCATGCGTAGGCGATATGTGCGTGTGTGCCGGACCGCCGGATAGCATCATAAAAGGTTCTGCTACGGTGTTGATTGGTGGAAAACCCGCTGCACGCGTTGGCGATACAACCGCACATGGTGGTTCAATTATGCTTGGATGTTTTACTGTAATTATCGGAGGTTAATATGAGTACATCTTTTTTAGGAACAGGATGGAGTTTTCCGCCATCATTCAATATTGCGAGCAACACGGTTGATCTCACAAGTGATGAACTGGATATTCAGCGCAGTATTGAGATATTACTCTCCACAAAAAAAGGAGAGCGTGTAATGCAGCCTGATTACGGATGCAATCTTGATGAAATGATTTTTGAACCAATGACCACAACATTTAAAACTTACATCAGGGAAATGATACGCACGGCAATTCTGTATTACGAAGCACGCATTGAACTGAATAGTGTAATGATAGATGATAGCAGGGAATCCGAAGGGGTTATTGCAATCTTGCTTAATTATACAATAAGAACTACTAATTCAAGATTCAATTTTGTCTATCCATATTATATAAATGAAGGAACCGAATTAAGGTAATGGCGAGCACTTGTTTAGATATTAATTTATTGGCCTATAGTGGCACCAGCCAGTTGCAACGCATGTTGAATGCACTTGCATCAACATATGCGCAGGTTGACGAGCGGGCTGCGGCTGATTTTATTTTATTCGCAAAAAATTATGCTGCTTACTTAAATTATTTCGACGCTAATAATAACAACACCGGCAACTGGCAGCCATTCATGAACAATGATCCTGCAGTGGTTATTGCAACCGTTGCAGATTGGCGCACCAAAGATTTTATTCCTTATGTTGAATATGTAACCGCAACATTGCAGCAAGCCACTAACATGGCAGACGCGCAAAATCTTTTTAAAACATTATTTGATCTTGTATTTACACTTGCCACACAACTTGACAATGCATTCAATAATCTTACAAGTGATATTCCTTTCAAAGATTATATAACCGTTTCGATTGCTTCAAATCTTGCGTTGCCTTTAAACGCTATATGGCAATATTATAATGATTTTAAAGCGGGCAGCATAGCTGTTTTTAATGAAAGTGTTGATTACACAGATTCGCCGATGCCGGCTGAAGAAATTATTTTTTCCGAAAAATTTCAGCTAAGCAACTTATACTCCGCGTCATGGCAAATTAATTCATTCAGCGCCCCGCAGGTTACACTTGATACAACACAGGATGTTATTCCGAATATCAACATCATCATCACGCACAACTTATTCACCGGTGCGCTGCAATCTTTTCTAAACGGTGTTATAAAAATTATTGGTGCTGCACCAACATACCTGAATGATGTGCTGGAAAATTATGCTTTGCATCAGCCGCATTATACTTTGTATCTAACTTTTATCAGGTTATTTCAGTTCGCACAAAAAAAACTAAATAACTACACACAGGAACATCTTGATTTTTATTATAAAGATATTTTGCGGTTAAACAATGCATCAGCAATTCCTGATTTTGTTCACTTGCTTTTTGATCTGCAAAAAAATGTGCCTGATCATTTACTTATCAAAGGCACAACTTTTAAAGCCGGAAAAGATGCAAATAACAACGATCTTTTTTATTCTTTAACTAATGATGTTGTATTGCACCAGGCAACTGTTCAATCAGTAAAATCTTTGTATTTAAATAAAAGTATTGATGGCAATTTATATGCTTCGCCGGTTGCTAATTCCGATGATGGCAATGGCGCTAAGTTGCAAAGCGCAGACAACTCGTGGTTTACATTTGGCGACACAACAAAGATTAAAAAAGCTTCTATCGGTTTCGCCATTGCATCAAACATGTTGTATTTGAATGAAGGTGTTCGCATCGTTACAATTACTTTTCATTGTAACAACAATGTTTCTTCAACAATTACTGCTGATAATTTCAATAATAAATGCAGTATTCAATTTACCGGGAAAAAGAATTGGTTCGATCCTTCAACTTTCGATGCAACAAGCTTTGTGACATGTGACAATATTACTGCAAACAGTTTTTCGTTAAGCGTCACTATTCCAGGCAATGCGCCTTCTGTAATTCCTTATTCATCTAAAATACATGGCGGCAATTTTACAGAGGCTTTGCCGATGCTTCAATTACAGATAACAGATTATGCCGGTTATGCTGCTATTAAAAAATTAGAGATCACTTCAATTACTGTTGCGGTTGATGTGAAAGGAGTGAAGGACGTTGTGCTGCAAAATGATGACGGTAAAATAGATGCAGCCAAACCTTTTAAATTGTTTGGTGAATTTCCGGAACAGAAAGCATCAATTATAATTGGCAGCAAAGAAATTTTTCAAAAAGATCTTGACTCGCTTACGTTAAATTTCGACTGGCAAATAGCAAGCCTAGCGGCCACCACAAAAAAGATTACAGCATCGGCTTCATCAAAATTTGAAAAGCAGGTTTTTGAGTCTGATGTGCTGTTATTAAATGATTTTTTTCTTGGTCAAACAATCAATCAGGTAACATTTGAAAGTACATCATCTGTAAACGATGCTGCGATTGAATATTTATCAAAAGGCCAATGGACATCACTGGGCAACACAGATAAATCAATATCATCTTTGCGCTCAGCAAATAGCCCTATTACACTTGTAAAACCAAATTTACCCGGCGAAACAATTATGCCGGCTGCTCCGGATTTTACCGCGAACGAACCATACAAAGCATCATCGGTAGAAGGTTTTTTGAAGATACAATTGAATGATAACTCATTCAATCTTTCTACCTATTTATATAATGTAAACCAATCTGTCGCCCAAACCAGCGTAACGATAACGGGAACTACTACGCTTACTTATACAATGAATCCACCACCTGCAGTGCAGGTGCCAAATGCGCCTGCTGCAACAGCAGTAACTATAGATTATTTAGCATCTAAAAATTTTTCTCTCAGTGCTGGTATTTCTGCACGAACTGATTTCTTTTATCACATAGAACCATTCGGTTTCAGGGAAATGCAGGCTGCACTTGCAAAAGATAAACTTACAGTGCTGCCTGTTTTTAATTTGGATGATGACATCAGCACCAACAATGGCGGCGAATTGTGGATTGGTTTAAACAATGCA
>JBDUEO010000265.1:0-5199 GCA_040002335.1 Parafilimonas sp.
TCACTACAAAAGAAGATGAGAAATATACGGCGTGGCTGCAGCTTGATTTTAAAAACACTACGGATAGTGGCAACTATAAAATCAATAAGTATCATCAGAATTATGGCTTTGATTTAGAAAAGGCGTTATCAAAATATCCTATTAAGGAGTTGGGTAATGAAAAGTTTAAAGCAGATCTCATCCGCTCATTAGAGCGCGGCAACCTTCAATCGGCAACATTCCAGGTAAATGGCAGGGAAGAAAAAATCTATATAACTCCAAATCTTGCCTTTAAATCGTTGAATGCTTATGATGAAAAGAATCAAAAGATATCCTTAAGCAATTTGTTGGAAAAAAATAAACAAACGCAAACTAATCTACAGGAAAATAAACAGGAGGTTGCTGAAAAACCACAGGAAAAAAAAACGAATAAAATAAAGAGTGACAGGATTGATGCACCACCGAAAAATAAACGTAAACAAAAAATAGCATAAGGATATATCAATCGAACTGAGATGGCGGCAGAAATAATAACTACAGAAGAATTGCAACGATTCCGCATTCAATTATTGAATGAGTTAAAAGCATTTGTGTGCGACTTAATTAAAGATAAAACAGACCCTTCAATTAAAGGCTATAAGACAAAACAGGTTAAACAAATATTAGGCTGTTGCACAAACACAGTTCAGGCTTTGCGCACATCCGGAAAATTGCGTTGCCGAAAAATTGGAGGAACGCTTTACTATAGGCGCGAAGATGTACAAAGATTGTTTGAGGAAGGAAAGACTATATAGCATATTCATGAATTTGGCTGCGGAAATAGAGAATTTTTTTATCGCAATTCGATACGATAGCAGGATAAATCCTGTGCACATTAGTTTGTTTATGGCAATAGTGCAACACTGGAATTACAATAATTGCAAAGGCCCTGTCTGTGTATTCAGTAAAGACCTGATGCCGCTTGCAAAGATTTCCAGTGTTGCAACTTATCATAGAAGTATCAAAGAACTTCATGAATACGGATATATCCGGTATGAGCCGTCGTACAACCATTTTACCGGGAGTATGATTTATATAAAACAGGGCACTATGCCAAAATGAATTTTTTACAAAGAGATTGAAATCTATAGATTTTAAACGTCTAAACCTATGCTATAGACTTCAGGAATCGTTCCCTTAAATCTGCATTGTAACGATGCTTGTAACTTGTTTGGACCAGCCTGCCTTCGCTGCGAAGCACTTGTAAAAAACTTATTCAAGAGGAGAGATGCAACTATGCGCTTAGTAGGTTTATAAAAACCTCATTTATTCAGGAAGCAATTTTTTAATGAGATTATTAGCAACTATAATCGCCTCTTTTTCACTTGATGCATCCACAACAAGCGATTTAATTACTCGTCTATGGTTGACAATTACGTAATCCGCAGCATCATTAATATTTTTTACCAGTTCACAATGCGTTGCTTTATTGCCTTCAAAATGGACTTTATAATTCATAAATAGTAATACGTTTAATTATCTTTATTAGTTTATACTTGTAGCAATTATATATTATACTTTACATAAAAAAGCGCAATTTTTTCAGAAGAATATATAATTGAGCCTCGGCGTTCATTAAAATTCAAATGCCAGTATCCTTCTTTGAAAACCTTATCAAACTGATGAAGTTTGCAGGTATAATCACAATCAATTGTTTCATTAAGGAATTTAGCACCATTTATAAATCAGGAGCTTCTATTCGGATTTTTAAAACAGTTTAAGTGATATAGATCATATGATATAGCAAAGCATATAGTTCATAATTCAATATTATCATGTAATAAACGTAAGCATTGGATTTTGAAATATTTACTTTATTTCTTGTAATTTATCTGTCCAATTAATACTTTTCTTATTGCGCTCTCAAACTCTTTACTGGATTTGAAATTGCTGCTTTGATTGCCTGGAAACTTATTGTGATTAATTACATGCAATAGGCAAATGCTCGCCATTATCTATTATTAAACACTTTCATTGCGGGTAAATTATTTTACGTGATTCAGATTTATGATGTATTGACGATGAACTTAAAAATGACTCTCTTCCAAAACCTACAAACGCAGATTTAATTTTTTTTTTGAGTAGGTTTACAAATAAAACAACTTGTTGCGACTGTCCATAATATTTTGTTTATTACAATTCATTTTGCTATCCCAAATTTGCGCCCAGCAGCAGGATTATGTATTCCAACATTTAACTACAAAAGATGGATTGGTTTCTGATGAAACAAAATTTATTTTCCAGGATTCTAAAGATTTCTATTGGATTGGTTATTACAACGGATTTCAAAAATTCGATGGAAAAAATTTCAATACTATTTCGTTTAAGAATAAATATGTATTAAAAGAGTTGTTAGAGCAAGCTTTAATAACACCTGAAGAAGATAGAGCGGGTAATGTTTATATACCCAACCAAAATAATATTTATGTATTTCAACCTTCCGGAAATGTTGATACTATTAAAATCTTTGATTATTTAAACGATAGTATAAGCGATATAACCTCGATGTGTAAAGATGAATGGGATAACATCTGGATAAGCACAAGTGTTGGGTTGTATAAATACGAAAAAAAAAATCACAAATGCACATTATGGACACCACTTAACAACCCAAAAAGAAATGGTATTGGAAGCAGAATTGTGTATGATAAAAAAGAAAAGAATATCTGGCTTGCAAGAGAACATAATATTTATGCTGTTAGTACAATAACTAAAAAAATTACTGAGCCATTTTTAAGCAAGCAATATGGAATAAATGATTTGACCGGGAATTTCCAAATCATCAGCTTCTGGATGGATAGCAATTATAATCTTTGGATAGGTACATGGAGTGGGTTGTTGTTTAAATACAACACCATTACTTACAAAAAAGAAGTGTTTGATGCATTTAATAAAGGAAGGAGTAAAGATCAGGCAAATAGAAGTATACCACTATGTTTTACAGAAGACAGGCTAAAGCATATTTGGATAGGTTGCTTGTATGGCGGACTGTATGAATACGATGATCATACAAACGCAATTAATATTATTCCGGCGAATAACAATCTGCCAACTGCTTTTCATTATGATTACACAACTTATTCTTTATACTGTGATAAAGAAGGAAACATTTGGGCGGGATCAGATAAGGGCCTTAATGTTTTTAATCCTTCTTTACAACAGTTTACCAATGTTGATGAAAATAGTTTAGGCGTTTTTTTACAAACACCTGACCTGACTAAAATTTTTCAAACAAGCTACGGTGATATTTTAGTAAGCTCATGGGGCAAAGGTTGGTTTGTATTTGATAAAAATTTTCAACTTAAAAAACAATTTTATGATAGTACAATCACTTCAATAAAAAATGGTTTAAACGGGAAAAATTATGTGTGGTGTTTTGCTGAAGATCATAGTGGTAAAATTTGGATTGGTTATCAACATGGGTTGCTGGGAATTTTCAATCCGGTTAACGAGCATATTGAATATATGGATGCACCTGAATTTGAAGGAAAAACTATCGAAGCAATTGCGTGTGATACAAGCGGAAATATATGGCTTGGTTTGCACTCGGGAAATTTAATAAAATGGGATGTAGCAAAGCATAAGTTTTTTAATTACAAACATCCGCCTCAACGCATAGATGCTGAATTGCCAATTAATGATATTTTGATTGATAAATTTGGCATTATATGGGTTGCTACAGAAGGTAATGGATTTTACCAATTTAATCCTGCAAAAGAGAAATACATTGCACACTACGATCATAACAATATAAATGTACTGTTTGATTCTAAAGTGCAATCTTTTGACCAGGTTAATGATTCTATAATTGGCATATGTAATAGGTATATCGGGTTTTTATTATTCAATGAAAAAAGAAAAACGTTTACTTCTATTAATCAACAAAATGGTTTGCCATTAACGAATGTTTCGGGTATAGCGCAAGACCAGCAACATAATATCTGGATTGCTACAAGAGATGGCTTGTTACGCATGAATGAAAAAGATAAAAAAATAATTTCTTTTAATGAAGAAGATGGGTTATTAATTAAAAAATTTCAAAGAAACATTACTATACTGCAAGATGGAAGAATGGCTGTTCCGGCTGAAAAGGGATTTGAGTTTTTTTCTCCGGATAAAATAAATAGTTTACCGGCATCACATAATGTTACCATAACAGGTTTCAGCATTTTTGATAAACCATTACTCTTAGATTCTGTGTTGGCACATAATACCTCGGTTAATTTAAACTATAATCAAAACGTTATAACTATCAGCTTTGCTTCAATAAGCTTTTCAGGCAGAAATTCAACGCAATACTATTATAAGCTGGAAGACGTAAATAAAGATTGGGTAAGTACCACCACCCAACGTTCTGTAAATTATTCTAACCTAAATCCCGGTAAATATATTTTTAAAGTAAGATGTGAGAACCGTGATGGCATTCCTTCTAAAGCTATTACAACGCTTACGATTATTATTAGTCCACCTTGGTGGGCTACCTGGTGGGCTTATGTATTGTATGGATTAACTGCTGCAAGCATTGTTTATGTTTTATATCGTAATCGCATTAATCAAATAAAAAAAGAACAACAAGCACAGATCAATTTAATGATTGCAACACAGGAAGAAGAACGTAAGCGCATTTCAAGAGATTTGCATGATGATGTTGGTACCAAGCTTTCAGCACTAAAACTTTTTTTATCATCGTTACATGAAAAAGCAGATAAAACAAATAATGAAGAAATAAAGAAACTTGCTGCCGGCTCTGAACAATTTGTTACGGAAACTATTAAAGATGTGCGTGAATTATTATTGAATTTAAGCCCCTCTGTTCTTGAAGAGTTTGGTTATACTGTTGCTGTTGAAGGGTTGATCAATAAAATAAACGAAACAAAACAAATCCATTTTAGCCTTGTATTCTTTGGAATGAACCAAAGATTAAAAAAAGAACATGAGCTTGCTTTGTATCGCATAACACAAGAGCTAATCAACAATGTATTAAAACATGCCGAAGCAAAAAATGTTTCCCTGCAAATTGGTAAGCGCGATAATAAAATAATATTAATGATAGAAGATAATGGTAAAGGCTTTGATGTAACTGCGCACAGGAATGGTTATGGTTTGCATAACTTAGATGCCCGTACCAAACTATTACAGGGAACGTTGATGATTGATTCGCAACCTGAAAAAGGAACAAGT
>JBDUEO010000266.1:0-5136 GCA_040002335.1 Parafilimonas sp.
GTTAATAGTAAGCTTTTCTTGCAAATACGAATAGTAGATAACGCAACAAAGCTGAATTATGCTGCCATGAAAATTTGCAGTACAAGGGAGTGACACAAGGAACGATGCCACAACGCATCAACTGCTGGTTACCAAAAAATAATTAAAGATAAAAAGCTGTGCTGTTACAAATCGTCTGTTTGAAATTTGCGAAACGAAAAAAATAAGAACAGACTAATGTAAACAGCGCAAACAAACAATAAAATGGTTTGCGACGGTGCAGACTTATAAAAAACATCTTTTCCAAAATTCATTGGTATTAGTACATCGCTTGCCTGCAACGGAAAATAATACCATACTGTGCCTTGGTTAAGAATTTTAAGATCGATAAAAAGTCCAAGCAATTGTTCAAAGACCAATCCGTACAAAAAGAAAAAGGCTAATGCTAGACCGCTTCTCCGCAAAAGAATGGCAAGTATCATGGCAAAAAACAAATAGCAAAATGTTTGAATAAAACTATAACCAATATACTCTATGCCTTTAAAAGAAATAGTACCGCTATACTGGTGCCCGAAATATAAAGCGATTAAAAAGCAACTAGCTGTTGTAAGCAAAGCGATAACTGAACCAAACAGCACTTTGCCAAGAATAAATTGCTGCCGGGTTAAGCCATCAATAATATTCTGGCGGTGCGTTTTATAATTATACTCGTTCGTAATCACCAGTATCATCAACATTCCTGGGAAATATAATAGCCAACTGCTTATCCATGCAATGTTTTGGTAAACCGCAGGAAAATCATAAGGAAAAATAGTAAACGGAGCGCTTTTTTTAATCTCAGCCTGGAATTGATAAGCCACCCAGTTGATGCTAAAAAGGCCAACAATATATAGTGCAAGAAATATCCAGAAAGCACGATAATTTTTTACTTTAAGCCATTCGAGTTTTAATAAGTGCAACATGATTATTTCTTATTAGTTAGTTCTAAAAATTTTGTTTCAAGGCTTTTTTTCTTTAACTGCAAATGATTTAATGCAATGTTATTTTGAAAACAATATTGATTGATAGCCGAAGCATTTGCTTTGCCATCAGCATAAAATAATTGCAAAAAATTAGTTTGCTTTTTGATAGATGAAAAGCCGCCCATTTGTTGCAAAATATTTTCAAGTTTTGAAATATCATCTGCGCCCACTTCAATTATTTCATCGGTAACCAACACTTCATCAACAGCGCCGGCAGTTAAAAGATCGCCGTTTTTTATAATGGCAACATGTGTACAAACTTTTTCAACTTCATCTAATAAATGACTTGCCATGATGATGGTTTTACCTTCTGCCGCAAGTTTTTGTATAAGCTCTCTTATTTCGGCAATACCGTTTGGGTCTAAACCATTTGTTGGTTCATCGAAAATTAAAATTTTAGGATCGCCCAATAAACACGAAGCAATAGCAAGCCTTTGTTTCATACCTAAAGAAAATGTATTGAACTTGCTTTGTTTGCGCTGGTATAAATTTACTTTCTGCAATACATTATCAATTTCATGAAAGCCTTTACCTTTTATATGCGCGGCAATGCGCAGGTTTTTTTCTGCTGATAAATAATGATAAAAATTCGGTGTCTCTAATAACGTTCCAATTTGTTTTCTAACGTCTGCATCGGCGGGTTTGCCCATTAAAATAAAACTGCCTGATGATGCTTTTAAAATGTTTAGAATAATGCCAAGCAAAGTAGTTTTGCCACTGCCGTTTGGGCCAAGAATTCCAAAAACACTTCCTTCGGGCACTGTAAATGAAACATTATTTAATGCCGTAACAGTTTTATAATGTTTGGTTATGTTGTTTAGTTCAAGAATGTTCACGCAGAAAATTTTATCAAAGTAAACTCAATCAAATTATAAATTAATTACAAATTATATAAACATCATTTATAGAATTAGTATTGGTAATTTGGAATTGGAAAAGTTCGTACTTCGCAAATCATACATTAACAAATCAAAAATCATATGGCTCCTTTATCTGAAAGAATGCGTCCGGCAAAATTAGAAGCGCTGGCAGGGCAACAACACCTTGTTGGCAAAGGCAGCATTCTGCGTACTGCAATTGAAAGTGGCAATGTTCCGTCAATGATTTTTTGGGGCCCGCCGGGCAGTGGCAAAACTACCATTGCCAATATTATCGCACATACTTTACACGTTCCGTTTCATCAATTAAGTGCTATCAGCAGCGGCGTAAAAGATGTGCGTGAAGTAATTGAAAAAGCAAAGCAGCAAACGAATGCCATTTTGTTTATTGATGAAATTCATCGCTTCAATAAATCTCAGCAGGATGCATTGCTTGGCGCAGTTGAAAAAGGCACTATCATATTAATTGGCGCAACAACTGAGAATCCATCTTTTGAAGTAATATCAGCTTTACTTAGCCGTTGCCAGGTATATGTTTTAAAACCGCTTGATGAAAAAGATCTTGTTCATCTTTTACAAAATGCAATGCAAAAAGATGAAATCATACATCAGTATAAAATTGATCTTAAAGAAACATCAGCATTAATAAATATTAGTGGAGGTGACGCAAGAAAACTATTAAACCTTTTTGAATTAGTTATTACATCCCAGGCTTCCACTTTAAAAAGTACGGATGAAATTGTTATCACTGATGAATTAGTAATGAACGTAGCGCAGAAAAGAATTGCATTATATGATAAACAGGGCGAACAACATTATGATATTATTTCTGCGTTTATAAAAAGTATTCGCGGCAGCGATCCGAATGCTGCTGTTTATTGGTTAGCAAGAATGATTGAAGGCGGCGAAGATGTAAAATTTATTGCGCGCCGAATGTTGATTTTAGCAAGTGAAGATATCGGCAATGCAAATCCTAATGCGTTATTATTAGCCAATACAACGTTTGATGCAGTAAATAAAATTGGCTGGCCTGAATCGCAATTAATTTTATCGCAATGTGCAATTTATTTAGCATCATCAGCAAAAAGTAACACTGCAACAACGGCTATTGGTGCTGCTTCATCTGCTGTAAAACAATACGGCGATTTGTCTGTGCCTTTACATATTCGAAATGCACCAACACGTTTAATGAAAGATATGGATTATGGTAAAGATTATAAATACAGCCACGCATATCAGGACAATTTTGAAGCACAGGAATATTTACCAAAAGAAATTGAAGGCATGAAGTTTTTTGAACCTGGAAATAATGCAAGAGAAGAAGAATTGCGCAAATTTTTAAAAAGCAGGTGGAAAGAAAAATATGGTTATTAAAAAGAAGCTCATCCTAAAATTCTTTCTTAATGAAAGAATTAGGATGAGCCTAAAATTTTTAAAGAAATTTATATTACAAGCGCCAGGTTTGCTTCTTTTCTTTGGAAAGAAGTTGGCGAAAGGTTTATAATTTTATTTTTCCCTGTATGCCATCATCCATAGTTTTTCCGCTAACCATTGATGCAACAATTTTCGCAAGCGAAATAAGTTTACCATGTTTTGTATCCCAATAATAACCTTCAGAAGGTTCTATTTTTATTACACTGATGTTTGGATCATCTTCGCCTTCTTTAAACCATGCTTTTACAATGGGTTCGTATAATTCTTTTATTTTTTCTTTATCAAATAAAATAGATGCTTTACCATACACGCTTAAAAAATCTGAATGACTTGAACCGCTGAATAATAACTGCACATTATCATCATCTTTAATTTCCATATTTTTTAAACTATCCTTATCACTTAAAAACCAAATGTTGCCGTTGTCATCAACTTTTTGCGCACTCATTGGCCTTGTAGAAAATGCTTTTCCTGTTTCAATTTTTGTACAAAACAAACACGTTTGCGCTTTTTCAGCAAGTGTTTTAATTTTTTCTACAGCTTCTTTGTTTGCAATGTTTTTTACATCTCCCATAATATATTTTTAAATTATAGTTGACTAAAAACATGCCATTAAAACTTCGTGAAAATTACTTTAAGGCGTGTAGGAAAATTTATGAATAATAATCTCAACTTCTTTTTCATTGGCAGGCGGCATGCCATTCATTAACCAAAGATTTATATATGCAGGCATTGGCAGTGAGCTGATAGATTTTTCCGGAGCTTTACAATGCGAAGAAGCGATTACATTATCGTTGCCATTTGTAAAGCCTTGTATGCTTTGAAAGAAAACACTGCTGTCAGTTCTTGTAAAACGTTGTGTTGTATTTTTTCCTGTTAATGAAACCTCTTTTACATAAGAATAATTTTTAAATCCTTTCTCTGCAGGCCACACCGTATAATTACAATTTGGATAATGTTTATTGCCCCATCTTGCCCATTCAATATCCATTTCATCAAAACCATCATTGCCTGAATAATTAAATAAACCGAGTACAACATTTTTATCCATTTTATCAATTCTGCCATCAACCCAAAATTGCCATTTTCCAAAACCAAATGTTTGTTGTGTTGAAACTTCAGCACAATACCATTTTCCCGTAACAGAATCTTTTGTAATTTTTAAATGAAGAAATCCTTTCGCATCAACCCAAACATTATTTCTGCTCCAATAATTTGGGCCAGGCCCAAGATGCGAACCATTTTTTACATTCCATGTATAACCACTAAATTGAATGGTTGATGTTGTTGAATTATCAGTGGCTTGTGTTGACAGAATTTGTGCTGATTGTTTTGAACAACTAAAAATAATTATTGAAATAAAAATGAACAGTATTTTTTTCATACATGGATTTTATAAATCAAATATCTATAATTTTTTTTGATGTAAGATGAATATTGAATCAACATTAATTCACTCCATCAAAAAGCAAAGGAAAAAATTGGCCTTGCATCTTCTCTCCTTTTTCAATTGCAGGAACACCATTCAGCAAAGTATCATTTGAATCACTTTTTACGCCATCAGCAAAAACATTAATTACAAATGCGCGGCGTGGATGTTGGCTTTTGTTTTCACCACTTCCATGCAATGTAAGCGGATGATGAAATATAGCTTCGCCTGCTTTTGTTTCAACGGGAATTGGTTTAAACTCTTGCTGTTGCTGCGGCGTTAGATAATTCATAATGCCCAACATGTCACCTGCAAGTTCCGGTTTATCCAACAAACCCCAGCGATGGCTGCCCGGCACATATTGCAAGCAACCATTTTCTTTTGTTGAATCATC
>JBDUEO010000267.1:0-5130 GCA_040002335.1 Parafilimonas sp.
CGCAAAAATTTGGTGCAGATGGGATAACGGTACATCCGCGGCCCGATGAAAGACATATTCGGTATGAAGATGTGCGCAGCTTAAAAAAAATAATAACTACAGAATTTAATATTGAGGGAAACCCGCAGGAACAAAAATTTGTAGAACTTGTTTTACAAACCAAACCAACGCAGGTAACATTGGTGCCCGATGCATTAAACCAGGTTACCAGCAATCATGGATGGAACACAATTGAACACAAAAAATATCTTACTGAAATAATTTCAGTGTTTAAAGCAGCGCATATCCGCACTTCTATTTTTGTTGATCCCGCAATTGAAATGATTGAAGCTGCTGCTGAAACCGGCACTGACCGTGTTGAATTATATACTGAAGATTACGCACATAATTATGGTGCTGATAAAGAAAACGCAATTGCGCCATATTTGGCGGCAGCCGTTGCAGCAAGAGAAATGAATATTGGTTTAAATGCAGGCCACGATCTTGACTTAAAAAACCTTCATTATTTTATAAAAAATATTTCATGGATTGATGAAGTAAGTATTGGCCACGCAATTATTTGCGATTCCATTTATTACGGTTTTGAAAATACCATTCAACTATACAAAAGGCAAATCGCATTGCAAAGCGATTATTTAATTTAAATTTTTTGGTTAGCGCTTATGATTCGCTGCAACGTTTTCGGAATGCCTGCTCTTAATTTTATTTGGTAGTATCGCCGTTCTACTCCATATTTTCATAGCAACAATTTGCATTTATATAGTTGATTTTTTCATTGAGAATAACAAGTAACTTTCCTTAAAAAATTTACAATGAGCAAAGAACAAAATAAAGATCTGGTGAAATTTCTTGCTGCTTGTTCTGAAGAAAAACAACAAACTGTTTTATGGTTAAGAGATTTTATATGGAATCAATATCCAAATTGTAATGAATTGATCTGGGACAATTATAATGCATTGGCAATAGGTTGGTCGCCTACGGATAAGCTTAGCCACATTTTTTGTTCTATTGCAGTGTACAGAACAAATCAAAATATTCATTTTGGATTTTATTGGGGAAATGAAATTGCTGATCCTGAAAAAAAATTAATTGGCAACGGAAAACAGTACAGGTATTTTCTTGTAAAAGATTTGAAAGATTTTCCAAAAACATACATTAAAAAATTAATGAAAGAAGCGTATGCAAATTCATTGGGAAAAGTAAAAGACAAAAAGCAATTACGCAAAGGCGAAACCATTGTAAAATCAATATCTGCGGCGAAAAGAAGTGTAAAAAAATCATCGCTTGAAAAGAAAAGTATTAAACAAAAAAATAAATGATCTTTAGAGAAGCGACTATCGAAGATATTCCGCAAATACAAACTGTAAGAAATGCAGTTAAAGAAAATATACTCAGCAATCCTGCTTTGGTTTCAGATGAAGATTGCAAAACTTATCTAATGCAAAAAGGTAAAGGCTGGGTTTGTGAAATTGATAACAGCATTGCTGGTTTTTCAATTGTTGATGTGATTGATAAAAACATTTGGGCTTTGTTTGTACATCCTGAATTTGAAGGTAAAGGCATTGGAAAGAAACTGCATAACATAATGCTTGAGTGGTATTTTAAAAAAACCAAAGAAACAGTTTGGCTAAGTACAGCCCCAAATACAAAAGCAGAAGAATTTTATCGCAAAGCAGGGTGGAAAGAAGTTGGCATATATGGCAAAAGAGAAATAAAATTTGAAATGAATTATAAAGATTGGAAACAATAAATTTTATACTTCGATATTATATTTCCAGATTAATCAATCATTCATTTTAAGCCAATCCCAAAAATTTTTTATGTAATGATAGAACTTGTGGCAAAACAGCTTCTTGTTCATCATTCACAACAACAAAATCACACAACTTCATTTTAATTTCTTCATCAATTTGATTATTCATTCTTGCAAGTACATCTTCGCGATTTATACTATCACGATGTATTACACGCTGCAAACGCAAAGCTTGTGGCGCATATACGCCAATCACATAATCAAGATGTGCGGCAGCAGGCGATTCAAACATTAAAGCAGCTTCTTTAATTACATAAGCTGTTGTTTGTTGCTGCATCCATTTATCAGCAGCAGCAATAGTTGCAGGATGAGCAACCGCATTTAATTGTTCCAGTTTAAATGCATCATTAAAAACAATATCAGCAATATATTTTCTGTTTAATGTATTTTCTTTATAAGCATCTTTTCCAAATAAATTAATTACGGCTTGCTTTACATTTTCATCTTCATTCATAATTTTTTTAGCAACATCATCAGCATTAAAAACAGGAATGCCCAGCACAGAAAAAATTTTGGCAACAGTTGTTTTGCCACTGCCAATACCGCCGGTTAAACCTATTTTAAGCATAAACAATCTTATAAAAATAAAATCCGGAACTCTTTTGAATTCCGGGTTTTAATCATTCATTAATCAACTATTTTTTTTCTATTTCTACAGAAGAGGCTTTTGCTAATTGCGTTGTCCATTCCATACTAATAGCAGATTTTTCAATCTTCATATAACTTCCGGGGCTGGTTTCCAACTGCAACGTATTATCTTCATTTACCCTGTTTATTGTTCCATGAATACCGGCAATAGTTACAATCTTTTCTCCTCTCTGCAGGTTCTCAATAAACTTCTTTTGGTCTTTTGCTTTTTTAGCCTGCGGGCGAATCATAAACAACCAGAAAACCAAAATAATGGCGCCCATCATTATAAGCGAAAAACTTGAATTTGGCTGACTGCCATCTGGCGAAGCCATTAAAAAAACTGAAAGCATTTGTGTCATTGTTCAATTATTATTTAATAAAAAAGTGTGTATTAATTTTTTGCTGTTTTTGCAGAATCAGCGGCGAGTATAGTTCCTGAAAATTTAAGATACGTTGAAGTATTGCTTACATTATATCTTACAAAAACGGTTTTATGCACTTCACCCGGACGGCTCTTTTTTGTATCGAATTGCGCATCAATTTTTCCCTGTTTACCCGGCGCAATTGCTGCTTTTGAATAATCAACCAAAGTACATCCGCAACTTGGGTGAACATCATACAAATACAAAGGTTTATTACCGGTGTTTGTACACATAAATGTAATGTTTACAATATCACCCATTTTTTTTGTGCCGAAATCAATAGCTGTATCTGTCCATTTTGCTGTTGTATATTTTGAAGAATCATTCAAAATAGCTTCAACTTCAGAAGGCGTTTTTGCAGTTGTGTCGCTGCTGTTACAAGAAATGGCAAGTAAGCTGCTAAAAAAAATAAAAGCTAAAAAAAACTGTTTCATGTTTATCCTGTTGTCTTTTTATTGCCACATGGAATTTTACCATAAAAGTTTTGTGATAATTACTTTGAATTTTTTATGGCTTATTTCATATAATTTAAAACGGCAAATGTACTTTGTTTTATGAATTTGCCTTTTTTGATTTAAAATCTGTTTTATGAATTTTATCCTGGCTCAATAAATCTTTATGAATACTGTCTAAAATACCATTTACAAAATGACCGCTTTGTGCAGTGCTGTAATCTTTTGCAAGGTCAATATATTCGTTAATGGTGACCTTTGGCGGAATGGTTGAAAAATATAAAAACTCGCAAACACCCATTTGCATTAAGATCATATCCAGTACAGCAATACGGTCAGGATCCCAATTTTTTAAACGCACTTTTATTAGCTCTGTTACGTATTCTTTTTTGCTGATAGCAGTTTGCAATAATTCTTTTGCGAAAATTTTCTTTTCTGCATCAGGCATTTGCTGCAGGTTTAATGCAGATGGTTTTTGCAAAAAATTCGCCATCAGTAAAGCAACCATTTCTGCATCATCATCCCAATTGGTAAAGTTTTCTTCTATATGAGAAACAAAATCTTCGCCGGGCAACATCAGGTCAGAAAAAATAAAAGCCATTATTTCTTTTTCAACTTTTACATCGCGGTTTTGCTGCGTTATGTATTGCTTATAAACAGCGGTTGAAATTAATTGCTGATACATATTGCGTACAATTTCAGCAGTACTATCAAAATTAAATTTATATTTAGTGATGGCTTGTTTGTAAGAATGGTTTTCTAAAATTTGCCACAACAGATCATTGGCCGCAAGTTTGGTGTTGGTATTTCTGTCTTCTTCGGAAACAAGATGTTTCGATGCTTTTATGTTGGCATCTTTTTCCGCGTAGCGGGCAACTTCTGTAAGAAAATAAATTAAATAAGTAAAAAGACGCGGTGTTTGGTCAAGACGATTTTCAAGAATCTTAGATGCATTTATTTCAGCCGCCGGTTCACCACTTTCAACCTGGTATAAAACCTGCATTACTTTTATTCTTATATTTCTTCGCGTAATCATCCTTTCCAAGAACTTTGTTGGGCGCGAAGATAATCGGCAAGTTGAAATTAAAAGCAGAAATAAATAACTGAATTGTTAAGAAGTGTTTGTATTGATTTTGCTAATGAAAAATTAAGTTGTAACGGATAATTGCTATTTTTTAAATTCTCCAAAATGCCATAGAATTCCTGACGGATCGTGCAGGAAACATTCACTGCCCCAAACATCATTTTTTATAGGAGTTAACCGAACTTTTCCTTTGTACTTATTTTGCAAACTCAAGATAGATAATGCATTGAAATACCTTTCCACATTATCAACTTCTAAAAATATTTGCGTGTTATCAATCCAATCTTTTATGTAAGCGTTCTGTAGGTAAAAGGCAAAGTTTTCAATTTTGAACACAGACATATCATCAGATAATACTGTTTCTACAAAACCTAATTCTCTATAAAAACTGCGTGATTCATCATAATTTTTTGCGCCAATAAAAGGACGCATTGATAGTACTTTATGTTCCATTATTTTTTTTTATTGTTGCTATGAAAAACCAACCGTATAAAGGATTGACACAACGAAGTTCAATTGAAACGCCACAGCTTGTCACAAAAAATTATTATGGCGTTCATTGAGGCATTTTTAAAACATAATGAACGAAATAAATACAAAAGCTATTCACCAAATAAAAAAAATCAAAAAACAATTATTGTTTTTTCGCTTTTGCTTTTGTCATCTTTGTTCTTCTTTTCAACTCGCTTTTTATCAGCAATAATTCGCGGCTGGTTTGCCCGTTCATAC
>JBDUEO010000268.1:0-5105 GCA_040002335.1 Parafilimonas sp.
CATCTATTTCAAAATACTTTGATTGCATTGAAACATTTAAAGAAAAAAATGTTTCAATGTTTGGCATAAATTATCAGCAAAAAACAACTGAAGTAAATTGTAATTATGCTAAAGTAAAATTTTTAATAACAAGTGGCAGTGTCATCAATCTTAACTTATTTCAGCAAGTTGGCGATTTTGATGAAAAGCTTTTTATTGATTTTGTAGATACAGAATATTGTTTCAGATCAATACAGAAAGGTTTTAAGGTAATAGCGTTTTCCAATATTTATATGCATCATAATATTGGAGAATCAATCGAAAAATATTCGTTGAAAACGTTGAAAAAAACAAGTCGGTTTTTTCACTCATCAACAAGATTATATTATATGACAAGAAATTTTCACTATTTAAATTCTAAATATAAAAGTGAATTTTCCAACGAACTTAAAGTATTTAAAAAAGATCTGCTAAATAGAATAAAAAACAAAATCCTGTATGGATCGAAGCGATTCACAACTTTAAAAACTTTATACAAAGCAGTAAAAGATTTTAAGAATAACAGTATGGGAAAGTTACCTGATTAAAACAACCGTTCCTTTTTTGTGCACCACTACATCATTAGTACATTTTGATGATACACTTATTTTGTAAACATAAGTTCCGGAGCTTTGAGGTTTGCCATTTAGAGTTCCATCCCAACATGATTTAATATTATTGGAGTGGTAAACAAGATATCCCCACCTGTCATAAATTGCCAGGTCAAAATAATCTGCAGGTCCCCAATATTTTACACTAAAACAATCGTTTAACCCATCATGATTTGGCGTGAAAGCATTGGGAACAATAAAAGCTGCTACATCTGAATTTATAGTTGATTTCACTAAGATAGAATCTTGAGATTTACATCCATTTTCTCCTTTAACATTTACAAAATACCATGTGTCAGAAGATGGATTAACAACCGGGTTATCTATCTGTGTATTTGTAATGAATTTATCAGGTGTCCATGTAAAACTTATTCCGCCGGTTGCCATAAGTTGTGATTCAAAATTTATACAATCAACATCATTAGACTTTGTAACGGTTATTGCCGGCAAACTTTTTACATTAACGCTTGCACTGAATGAATCAATTACTTTACAGGCAATATTGGTAATAACAACTTTATAAGTTGTATTGATTGAAGGAAACACTTTTGTTGCTGCTGATAAGGGATTTAAAACAGTTTGAACAGGTGACCAACTATAGCTATCTCCTCCTGAAGCAGTAAGAAGTGCGGAATCCTTATTACAAATAGTAACATTATTTGGTGAAAGCCCAAGTGAGGGCGGAGGTTGCACAAATACAGTAACTGAATCAATGTTTATGCATGAATTTACATCTGTTCCTGTTACATGGTAAGTAGTTGTACTGCCTGGTGAAGCAACCGGGTTCGCAATATTTGGATCCGATAACGCTTTTATTGGATCCCAGGTAAAAGCAATAGCACCTGAAGCGTTTAACTGAGCAGAATTATTTCCGCAAACAGTTGTATCATTTCCTGCATAAACATTTGGAAGCGGAAATAAAGAAACCAAAACAGAATCTTTTTCATTACAAATGCCATTACCAGCGCTTACAATATATTTCGTTGTTGTTAAAGGAGATGCTTCAGGACTTTTTGTTGCAGCACTATCTAAAGTAGCAGATGGTGTCCAGTTAAAAATGCTTGCATTTTTTGATGTAGTTTTTAATATCAATGAAGTAGCCGTACATATGCTTGTGTCGTTTAACGTTGAAACTGTTGGCAATGGCAAAACATTTAAGTTCACACTATCTAAAGATACACAACTATTGGAGTCTGTAACCGTAACAAAATATTTTGTTGAACTTGTTGGGTTTGCAACAGGATTCTTAATATTTGTGCTTGATAATGCTGTTGAAGGTGACCAGCTATAACTATTATTTCCCGCTGCATTTGCTTGCAGCATTATTGAACCACCAATGCAAATAGCGGTATCATTAATAATAGAAATAACCGGCAATGATAATACTGAAACTTTTACTGTATCTCTATCAAGACAACCTTGCACATTATATCCGTTGACAATAAAATTTGTTGTTGAATCTGGTGTTGCAATTGGGTTTGCAATTAATGTATCTGATAAATATTTTGAATAATTCCAGTTATATCTATTAGCACCCGAAGCTTTTAATTGAATAGAAGAGCCTTTACAAATAGAAACATCACCACCTGCATTTACAACAGGCAGGGGAATGATTGTGATAATTATTGAATCCTGAATTACCGGTTGATCATCCGAAACCAAAATATTTAAATAATATATAGTGGTTGAAGTTGGCGTTGCAACAGGATTTTGTATAGATGAATCTGATAAAGTTTTGGAAGGCGACCAACAATATTTCAATCCTTTAATCGAATTAAGTTGAAGAAAACTGCCCGCACAAATTGATGTATCTCTTGTTATGATAGCGCTATCTTTTTTAATGCTTACATTTATTGTATCTGTTGCAGTGTCTTTACAACCTGAAGTTGTTTTAGCATATAAATGAACTATGTACTGGCCATAGTCAGCATATTTTATTATTGGATTATGTGCAGTTTCGCTTTTACCATTTCCAAAATCCCAAGATATGCTATCAGCATTTAAAGTAGTATCAGTAAATTGTATTGTCTTCGCATCACAAGCATTTTGTTGGTAAGTAAAGCCTGCTTTTATATTGCAAACGACCTTGTTACACGAATCTGCAATAAATGCACATTCTGGGTTTTTTTGGTTGATGGATGCATTGCCTAAGATTGAGCCATTCCATTGCGCATTACCTTGTTTATTTTTTAAATCATCAAAAGTGTAATAAGCTAATAATCCTTGCTCCGATGCTGGATTGGGCAAAGGTTGATTCATATAAGTTTTTATGTCATTTTGAGATCTAACTACGTTCCAAATGCGCACTTCATTTATATACCCAATTAAATTTTCATTTGTTACGTTTGGATTTTCAGAAAAAGTACCAATAGCGGTAAGAAAATTATTTTGATAGAGATTTCCTGAACAGGCAATTTCACTCATTAAAAATCCATTTCTATAAAATTTCAACTCTTTGCCGTCATATACCATTGCTACATGATATGTTTTATTTAATTGAATATCACAAATGTCAGGTGTTTTAAAATACCCGTTAGTTGTGGTAACTTCTGCTGAATTTGGTCTAAGTAAATAGTTAGCATCATTTGGTCCAGAATGTTTCGATACCAAATCGCCCGCATATAATTGAGAACCTGAATATGGCGAGGTTCTATTAAATGTAGCTTCTACTGTTATTTTATCTCCAGATACGTTTAAATCTCCTATTTGAATGCCAGATACAGAAGAAGTTATCTTTGCCCAATTGCTACAAGGCTGAACTTTGCAAACATCTGAATATGCATGCACTTCATCCTCTGTTAAAGCTCTATTATATATCCTCACTTCATCCAAATCTCCATTCAGCCAATACGGATAAGTTGGGTCATTTAAATGCCCTAAAAATAAATCATACTCGTTGGTGTACGAGCTTTCTGTAAGGGGCTGACTTGAAACCAATTTACAATTTACATAGAGTTTTGTTGTTACTCCATCGCTTGTAAATACAACATTATACCATTGGTTAAGTTGTACGGCAGATTGATTTCCTATACCACCGTCAGCACCATAAAATACTTCATCGTTCGTATTCGCCTCCCCGGTACAACCTGTAACTGCATCTGCAAATCGTAACGAGTAATTTCCGTCAACATAATCTGCTACTTGCTTAGACAACAGCATGTTATTATAACAAGTTCCTGTATAAAATCCCGTAGGTTTAACCCAAGCACAAATAGAAATTGTATTTGAGAAATTCAGGTTTGCGCTGTTTGGAATTTGCATGTAATTATCAACACCATTAAAATGATAAGCGCTGTTGGCATTGCCATAATAATCTGATGTAAGCGTAGCATTATTAAAGATGGGATTATTGCCATTTCCGCTGGCATCATTGGCGTTACCATTAAAGGGATAATATGCCATGAGCCCTTTAGTTAAATCAACCTGGCTAAATATCACCGTGGAAAATAGCAGTAATAAAAGGGTTGGTAAATACAGTTTGCAGCTCATAAAAAATTGATGGTTGCGGTTAAAACGGCAAATTAATGATATATATCTAAAACAATAAAAAACCGGCTTTCGCCGGTTAGAAATAAATCTTTTTACCACGTTTTATTAATGTCCCAATGCTCAAATTCTTTTGCAACGGCAGTTAAGAAGGAAGCACCAAGGCTACCATCAACAATTCTGTGATCATAACTCAACGACAAAAACATCATGTGGCGTATGCCTATGGTATCGCCTTGTTCGGTTTCAATTACAACCGGTCTTTTCTTTATTGCGCCAACCGCTAAAATGGCAACTTGCGGTTGATTGATAATTGGTGTGCCCATTAAACTTCCAAACGTTCCAACATTCGTTAAACTAAATGTTCCATCCTGAATGTCTTCAGGTTTTAATTTATTATTTCTTCCTGCATCTGCAAGATTATTTACTCTTTTTGCCAAACCAACAAGATTTAATTCATCCGCGTTTTTTATAACCGGTACAATTAAATTTCCATTGGGTAACGCTGTTGCCATACCAATATTAAAATCTTTCTTCACAATAATTCTATCACCATCTACTGAGCTATTGATCATAGGAAAGCGCTTCATTACCCGCACTAAACAATCAATAAACATTGGCGTATATGTGATCTTTGTATTATTCTGCTTTTCAAAGTCCTTTTTACTCTTTTCACGCCATAAAACCATATTGGTAACATCAGCTTCTGTAAAACTGGTTACATGCGCACTTGTTTGCTGGCTGCTTACCATGTGTTTTGCAATCAGTTTACGCATGCGGTCCATTTCAATTACTTCAACGTTACCGCTATAAGTAGTTTCAGGTTGCTGATTACTTGTTTCAGGTATGCTTATTTTTTCAGGCTGCTTTACTATATCGGTGTTTATGGTTGGCCGTTGTCCGTTGAGTGTTGATGGTTTACCTGTTTCCTGGTCTGCCACTTTCCCGCCTTCAGTACCTCTGTTTGATACATAATGCAGAATGTCTTTT
>JBDUEO010000269.1:0-5102 GCA_040002335.1 Parafilimonas sp.
TTGATATGGATTGGCGGCATCTTCATTATTGCATTGAAAAAAATGTGTTGATCTCTATTGATCCTGATGCACATTCTGTAAGCGGCTTTAATGATATAAAATATGGCGTGCTTGCCGCGCAAAAAGCAGGCATAACTTCAATACAAAATTTAAGCAGTTATTCTTTATCTGCTTTTGAAGCATTTCTTACAACACAACATGCAAAAAGAAGTTAGCGTAATTTGCAGCGCATAGTAAATAGTATGAAAAAATTTTTGGCAGTTATTATTTTCAGTGTTTGTTTTTCTTATTGTTATAGTCAATATACAGTAAGATTAATAGTAACGGATATTGGTGCAAAAGCAAATGATGATATTTATATCGCTGGAAATTTTAATGATTGGAATCCTGCCGATCAAAATTTTAAAATGAAACCTTTTGCCGGCGGAAGGCGCATTATTGTTTTAAATAATATTGATACCGGCCACTATGAATTTAAATTCACTCGTGGCAGTTGGGATAAAGTTGAAACCAATGCAAAAGGAGAGGGCATTGAAAACAGAACCTCCGATATTTACGGCGATACAACTATTGAATGCAGCATTGCAGGATGGAAAGATAATTTTCCCGATAAGCCAATTCCAAATACAGCATCTGCCAATGTACATATAATGGATACGGCTTTTTTTATGCCTCAACTAAACAGGTATAGAAGAATTTGGATTTACCTGCCTCCATCTTATAATAAAACAAACCTGAAAGGAAATAAAACTTACCCGGTTTTATATATGCAGGACGGGCAGAATTTATTCAACCGGCAAACAGCCGCATTTGGCGAAGAATGGGGCGTTGATGAATGTCTCGATACTCTCGGGCCGCAACTAAATAAAGAATGTATTGTTGTAGGTATTGATAACGGCGGCGATAAACGCATGACGGAATACAATCCTTACGATGATGATAAATATGGTAAAGGCGAAGGCAAACAATACATTGAATTTATTGCCACGACTTTAAAGCCATACATTGATAAAAACTATCGCACACAAAAAGATGCGGCTCACACTTTTATTGCAGGCAGCAGTATGGGCGCACTCGTTTCTTTGTATGCATTGGTTCAGTATCCAAATGTGTTTGGCGGTGCAGGAATTTTTTCTCCTTCATTTTGGTTAACGCCACAATTATATACTGATGTTACCAATGCAAACTGGCAAAAGAATTTTCATATTTATTTTTATGCCGGTCAAAAAGAAAGTGTAAAAATGGTTACAGATATGCAAAAGATGTTTACCATCATCAAGGCAAAAAAATGTTGCGAAATGCAGGATGTAACTTTTCCGTTAGGCCAGCATAACGAGAAATACTGGCGGCAGGAATTTGATGATTTCTATCGCTGGATTATGCAATAAAATACATTGTTTATACAGATATAAAAACGGTATTGTTTTTTTACACGGCTTATGATTAATTTGCAGCCTCTATGATCGGCAAACTTCTTACAAACATCGGCAGGTATCTTTTAATGTTGAAAGGCATGTTTACAAAGCCTGAAAACGGAAAAATGTATTGGCGGGAGTTTATGCACCAGGCCGCAGAAATTGGCATAGGTTCATTGCCCATCGTAATTATTATTTCCATATTTCTTGGTGCAGTAACCACCGTGCAAACCGCCTACCAATTGGTAAGCCCGCTTATTCCAAAAGCAACAATTTCGCAAATAACAAGAGATACCATTATACTCGAACTTTCACCCACATTGGTATGTATTGTTTTAGCAGGTGTGGTAGGCAGTAAAATTGCCAGCGAACTGGGCAACATGCGTGTATCAGAACAAATTGACGCCATTGAAATTATGGGTATAAATACACGTAACTATTTAATTTTGCCAAAAGTTGCCGGCGCACTTTTAGTAATACCCGCACTCATCATTATTTCTATGACGCTTGCCATTTGGGGCGGCCGTGTAGGAGCCAGCCTTTCCGGTATTCTTTCCACCACAACTTATGACATAGGATTGCGTCAAAACTTAAACACCCACAACATCGTTTTTGCCATGTATAAAGCCTATACCTATTCATTTATAATAAGCAGTGTAGGCGCATACTTTGGGTATTTTGTAAAAGGCGGCTCTTTCGAAATTGGCCGTGCCAGCACCACCGCAGTAGTGGTAAGTTGTATCCTTATTTTGTTTGCAGATTATATACTCGCTTCTTTACTGTTATAATACATTTTTGGTTTAACAGCATTGGTTTTATCTCATTCATTATATTTTTCAAGGGTTTCTATGAATGCCTCAAAATAAATTTTATGTTATTAGCTGCGGCATTTCATGGCATCACGGTTGTGTCACTCCCTTGTGCTGAATATTTAATGGCAGCATCACTCAAAAAGCAAAAAAATTCCGGCAAAAAAGCTGTTTTAAGCTGAGTTAGCTTGGTAATGGGCTGACTTAGCTATGTTGTGTGATGACTTAGTTATGTTGTACGACTATTTAGCTAACTCAGGTAATAATTTAAGCAGGAATGAGAAATTAGTTGCGGCAATACACATTGCACTGTTCCGTATATTTGAGAACTGGCTGCCATTAAACAAAGTATCCATCTAAACGAAAGATTATTTTATAAACAGACTATTACAAAAAATGGAAATACAACAGGATTTACTTGATGAAGCAATACTTGAAAGAACTCCTAAAATTTATTCCAAAATGGCTATCAGAGGATTTTCTATATTTTTTTCTTCGATTTTTGGTGGAGTTCTATTAATGCAAAACTTAAGGGACATCGGAAAGAAGAAGGAGGCAAACATAATTTTATTATTATCAGTACTATTTACTGCGGCTTCAATTTTTGTTGTTAATATACCAGCTAAACCAAATACTTCTTTGACATATCTCTGTAACATCATAGGAGGGTTTATACTATCTGAATATTTTTATAAAAAATATTTTCCCAATGACAGTATTTATGAGAAAAAGAAAATTTGGAAACCGCTGATAATTTCAATTTTAATAACGATACCATTGATTGTTGCAATCATATTTAGTGCAAAAAATTAAAATACCACAACAAATTTTTTTAATAGCAGTTAAATGTTCAGCTATCAAACTATAAGTTGACAAACATCTTGCATTCAATTAATAGAAATTTTTTATTTCATCAATTACCAGCTAAATAACCTTTGAAATGCTTAATGACTTGACTTTTGAACAAAGAAAGCTTGCGGATTTTATAAGTGACATATCTGAAAGATGTTATTCGGCAAGTTGGTTAGAAAATTTAGAATATGTTTTATGGGACATGTTAAATAAAGGTGAGCGTAAGTACGGAAGAGATGTACTAACTCAACAGGATATTAAACAATTAATACAGCTATCGAATGATTGCAAATGTTGGATTTATTTTGACGACATTAAAGAAGAAACGGCTATTGATATTGAGTTGTGGAAAGAAGAGTTTGATAAAACTATTTTTCAAAACCCAAACATTTTAAAAGGTTGAGAATAAACGTAACCACTTTTTTAAAATTTCTAAACATAGAATACTTATAAAATAAGCCTGTAAACAAAAATCTTTTACGCAAAAAACAAATTCATTGTTTATCAACATCGTTTTATATTTGCGTCTCAAAAGCAAGCAATGTATAATCCTTCTTCAATTTGTTGTTGTATGTGTAGCATGATTCTTCAGAAGGATATTCTATTGTAAATAATTAAATAAATAACAATAAAATATAGCCTTCCTGATACGAAGGCTTTTTTATTGTACGATCTTCATCAGTAACAAATAAAAATACTAAGCATGACCGTTGAGCAAATAACAGATAAAATAAAAGTGTACAAACAGCTTGGGTTAAAGTTGTTTACTACTTCATCTTTTCAAACACACAGCACGGTGTTGCTGCATATTTTAAGCAAGGTTGATAACACAATTCCTGTTTATTTCATTCACACAGGTTATCATTTTCCCGAAACATTAAGTTATCGTGATGCCATAGCAAAATTGTTTCAGCTTAACATTATCAATATATATTCTTCCACTTCAAAAATTAATCAGCGCGATGCTAATGGAAGATTATTATTTGCAAGCGATCCTGATTTATGTTGCCACTTAAATAAAGTAGTTCCCCTTGAACCCATTCTTGCGCAATATGATGTTTGGATAAACGGCGTGCGTGCAGACCAGGGCGAAGTACGCAAAAGTTTTAAAGTGGAAGAAAAAGCAAAGCTTGGCACCATTCGTTTTCATCCTATGCTCGACTGGAACAGCAAAATGATTTATGATTACTTGCGTGAAAACTATATCCCGCATCATCCTTTGGAAGACAAAGGTTATTTCAGTATTGGATGCGAACCTTGCACACGTAAATGGGATGCGAATATGGATGAAAGAAATGGCCGCTGGTACGGACTTAAAAAAACTGAATGTGGTTTAAACACTGATCTTGTGGTGAAATAGTGCGGCCAGAAGGCTTCAAGCCGTCAGGCCGTTATCAACTTTGATTTTCTAAATCAAGCAACAACTAAATAAATGAATATATTAATTACCGGCGGTGCCGGGTATATTGGAACAGAACTTATTTATACACTCGGCCAAATAAGTGAAGTGGAAAAAATTATTGTGTATGATAATTTAAGTCGCGGCAATTACAATTTGTTTATCGGTCATAAAGTTGCTCCGTCAAAAGTAAAATTTATACAAGGCGAAATACTTGATTCAAGAAAGCTGCGCAACATCTTAAAAAATATAGATGTTGTTTTTCATTTGGCTGCAAAAGTTACCACGCCATTTGCAAATACTGACGGGCATATTTATGAACAAACCAATCATTGGGGCACGGCAGAACTTACTTATGCATTGGAAGAAAGCAACGTAAAGCAATTGGTTTTTTTAAGCAGCACCGGTGTGTATGGCAATACATCTGCTGCCGTTAATATACATTCGTTGCCGCAGCCGGATAGCTTTTATTCTATTTCAAAACTGCGTGCAGAACAACATGTAAAACGTTTATCAGAAAAAATTAAAACGATTATTATTCGTTTGGGCAATGTATATGGTTATAGCAAAAGCATGCGTTTTGATGCAGTAATAAACCGGTTTATGTTTGATGCGCATTTCACAAAC
>JBDUEO010000270.1:0-5081 GCA_040002335.1 Parafilimonas sp.
CAGATTTTTCAGACACAGATTTACGGTCGTTTCTGTTAGCAATAGATATTTTATTCATGAATTTATCAACCAGTTTTGATGGATGTAAATGCAGGAACTGCATCATATCATTTATAAATTCTGTTGGATTTGTTACAAAACTTTCATACGATGCGTTGTACACATCAGGATGCATTTTATCAATTTCCTGTTGTGTTGTTTCCATTAATTTTTTATACTGAAAAGCAGCAAATAAAAATTTATTCGTTGAAAGTTCTTTTGCTTTTTTCAATTCATCATCTGTGTAAGCGCCATGCCACCAAAGCTGGTTAGTGATCTGTTCGTTCCAATAAATTTCCATCCATGAACGAATTACTGAAACCGGTTCACGCACTATATTTATAAATTGCGCATCAGGAAAAATACTCATTAAATATTCTATGCGTGCCGGGCCGGTAATTTTTATTGCGAGCCTTTTGCGATGCTGGAATTTAATCAGCTTTGCAAAAAAAGTTCTTATGTGTTCACGTTCTTCCGGTGTTGCTTTTTCATTTAATAAAAAACTGCGCGAAAAATCTATACGTTCGCCCGTAACTGCTTCCCAAAAATCGTAACGCTCAATTGGGCGAAACAACATATAGTTTGTAAATGAACGATTGTTTTGTGTGTTCATCCCAATAATGCGCCACATATTATTATCAAATAAACGGCGCATATAATTTATGCCGGCGAATTTTGGAAAAAGTTCCTGGTAGTTTGAATGCCAGGCTAAATCTTCATGCTGAAAAATTATTTCTGAAATAAGTGTGGTGCCGGAACGGCCTGAACCAAAAATGATAATTGGCTTTTCTAAAAGCTGCTCATTTTTGGAAAGAAAATCATTCATTATTTAGATGATTGAGGATGATTTAAAAGCTGCGGCTCATTTTTCTCTATATCAGCTTTAATATCTGATACGAGTTTTTCAGAGAAAAGTGTTGCGCCGGTTGTATTAAGATGCAGGTTATCGTAAAAATATTCTTTTTTATAAAAAGCCGTATCAAACGCATAATCCCAAAACGGTTCATTGTATTTAGTAAGAATGCTTCTAATTGTATCAAGCGAAATTGAAGTATTAAAATGCTTCACCAAAATGGGTGATTGAATTACGTACAGCAGTATGTTATTTGCCTTTGTTTCTTTCACAAAATCTTCAAATTCCTGTGTTGCCAGTGGATCTGTTTTATCATTATCATCAGTAAAAGCAGGTATTTTGCCTCGTACTTTGTTGCCATGTAATGGCACATAGCCATGAAGATTTTTGGTGTGCTTCATTTTTCTTTTTCCAATTGCTAAAGAAAGCACTAATGAATTATAAGCATAAATTTTAGAAACTTCAGCTTTTCTTAATTCATCAGGGAAAAGCTGGCGGGCGATATTTTTGAAAGAAGTATCGCGGCTTACATAAGGCAATATCATTGATGCGAGCACGGCTTTACTATTTTCCGCAGAACGCCATGTAAGTTCTTTTGCAGAAACATCGAGCACAATAATTTTTGGCGTATGCTTTTTAAGCATTTCTTTAAGTATGGAGGAATGGTAAAGAATGTTTGAATTTTCTCTGCCACTGTTAAAACAAGAAAGCCCGAGCGAATCTGTAAATATTTCGGGATCGTAACCATGAACTGCTCTTGAACTTCCATAAATAAAAATATCTTCTGTAGGATCTGTAATACTGTGCGCAAAAGTTTTTATATCGCCTTGTGGCGCATTTTTATAAGCGTTTTCTAAAAGCGTACCTATAATTCTGTCAAACACAAATAATAAAACCAGCAGTATAAAAAGTTTTTTAAATAAGCGGCCGACTTGCTTTACTTCTTCTTTCGTCATTAATTTTTTGAATTAGTTCATCAAAATTGAAAATAGATAAACTGGCTGCCATTGAAAATGCCAATCATCAATATTACCATTAATATTAAAACGTAGCCGGTATAGCGAATGACTACATTTTTGTTACCTATTAATTTAACCTGCGGTAAATATTCCTGGAATAATTCTACAGAAACAAGCATTACTGCTACCAATATATAATAATAAAAATTAATTGGCGGGCTGCCTTTAAAAAGCGCGCCATGCTTCATTGTAAAAATAGATTTGCAAATATGTAGCGCATCTTTTACTGAATTGGCTCTGAAGAACAAACAGGAAATACCTGTTACACTAAATGCAATTATAGTTCCCAGTATCTTCATCCATAATTTAGAAATATATTTTTGAGGTTTTACTTTATCCCTGTAAATTCTTTCTGCAACTAAACTTAAACCTGAAAAGCCACCCCAGATTATATATGTCCAGTTAGCGCCGTGCCAAAAACCGCTTAAGAGAAAAATTAAAACAACATAAGATAATAATTTCGTTCTGTTGCGCCTGGCTTTCATCGCTAACGGTTGATAGACATAATCTTTAAACCATGTATATAATGAAAGATGCCAGCGGTTCCATATTCCCTGGATACTTCCTGCAAGCATTGGACGGCGAAAGTTTTCCATAAGTTCAATGCCCATAATTTTTGCCGTACCGATAGCAATATCAGAATAACCGGAAAAATCGCAATAAATCTGAAACCAAAAAAAGAAGGTGGCAACAATAAGCGTTTCGCCGCTGTGGTGATAAGGATTATTATAAACAGCATTTACATATATACTCAACCTGTCTGCAATTACTAATTTTTTAAAAAACCCCCATAAAACTATTTTTAGACCTGCAACAACGCGGTTGTATTCAAATTTTTTAGGTTCATAAAATTGATGGATTACATTCTGCGGACGTTCAATTGGCCCCGCAACCAACTGCGGATAAAACATTACATATAAAGCATAGATACCAAATTTTCTTTCTGCTTTTTGATTGCCGCGATATACTTCAATTGTGTAACTCATTGCCTGGAACGTGTGAAATGATAATCCAATTGGCAGTATAAAACTTAAATCAGTAACAGGGTTTGTAAAATCAAACATTTTGAGCGCAAAACTTATATTATCATTAAAAAAATTAAAATATTTAAAAAAGCCAAGAATGCCAATATTGGCAACAATGCTCATGCGTAAAAACCATTTTCGCTTTGCACCGGCAGATCTTTCGATTAATATTCCAGCGAAATAATCTATAACAATTGTAAAGGCTAATACAAGAATGTAAATAGGAATAAAGTCCATATAAAAGTAACAACTGCTTAATAGCAGCAGCAGCCACCTGAACTTATGCGGAAGAACAAAATAAAGCGACGTAACAATTATAAAAAACCCTACAAACTCTAAAGAATTAAATAACATGTGTTGGGCAGTTGTTTAGGGCGGCAATGTTAGTAATAATTCTACAATTTTTTAACGAAAGAAATTATAATCTCTAAATATTCCAATATTTTTTTTCGTTCAACCCCGATTTCTTTTCACATACGCACTTAAAATAGTATGTCGCCAAATTTTGTTAAAAAAAATTAACCAGATTATATATCTTTGGCGAGTACCAAAAAAACTTATTATTTAGTTATGGAATTAAATCTTAATAATCAAACTACTACTGCTGAGAAGGTACTTCATGTTCATGTTTCAGTAAATGAACCGTCTAAATTTGAGTTACTTGAAAAGTCTGTTGCAGATAGAAGCATTCACTTCTTTCTTAAACGCAGCTTTGATATAACTGTTTCTTTAATACTTATACTATTATTTTCACCTATACTTATAACTGTTGCACTAATAATTAAATTTACTTCGAAAGGTCCGGTTCTTTATAGCAATGAACGTGTTGGTCTTGCAGGCGTAAATTTCAAATGTTATAAATTCAGGTCAATGGTTAATGATCAATCAAAAAAACATGTGGATCATAAACGCGCCGTTGAACATGCAGAAAAAGGCATTTTACACAAAGAAAGAAATGACAGCCGTGTAACCTGGATAGGTAAATTGACAAGAAAAACAAGTATTGATGAACTTCCTCAACTTTTCAACGTATTATTTGGTGACATGAGTATTGTAGGCCCAAGACCGCTTGTTCCTTTTATGCTGAAACCATTTCCTGAATTTAAAGAAATACGCGGCCTTGTTCGCCCGGGAATTACAGGTTTATGGCAAATTAGAGACAGGGAACATAATACAAGTGCTGAATTTATGATTGAACATGATACTGAATACATACAGGATTATAGTTTCTTTCTTGATTTAAAAATCCTTTTTGAAACTCCTTTGGTTGTTATATCAGGAAAAGGAGCATATTAAATTATTCTATCACTGCCGTCCCCCAATGGAATAATTAAAGATTAAAACAGATGATTAAAGCAGATTTTGTTATCGTTGGCGCAGGGCTGACAGGAAGTACTATTGCAAGAATTTTAACCGATCATGACCAAAACGTAGTTATTCTTGATCGCAAAAACCATTTCGCCGGTAATGTGTACGATTACAGGCACGAATCAGGTGCAATGATCCATAAATATGGGCCACACTATTTTAGATGTGGTTCTGAAAAAATATGGAATTTTCTAAACCGGTTTACAGAATTTTATAATTGGTCCGCTTCATTAAAATCAAAAGTTGTCAATGAATATTTAAGCTGGCCGGTTAATGTAGATTATATAAATAAAATTGTTGGTGAAGATTGGGGCCTTTTTAAAGGCGAGCCATCAAATTTTGAAGAAGTTTGTTTAAGCAGAATGCCAAGGCAGATTTATGAAATGTTTATAAAAGGTTACACTGAAAAACAATGGGGCGTAAAAGCAACCGAACTTGATAAAGAACTTGCTTCAAGAATTACAATTAATAAATCGAATGTAAATAGCCTTACACCAAACCATAAATGGAACGCCTTGCCACGCAATGGTTATACAGAAATGGTTAAGAATATGATTAATGGTATTCCGCTGGAGCTTGAATTTGATTACCTGCAAAACAAAGAAAAAGTTGTTGCTGATAAGATGATCATCTTTACAGGGCCCGTTGATGAATTTTTTGGTTATAAATATGGCAAATTAAAATACCGCGGTCAGAACCGCCGTGTCGAACATTTAAAAGATGTTGATCAGTATCAGCCATCAATACAGGTAAATTATCCAAATTCAGAAGACCCAC
>JBDUEO010000271.1:0-5066 GCA_040002335.1 Parafilimonas sp.
AGAAACGGAACTATTACCGGTCATCATCCGGGCACCGGAAATGATGATAAAAAAGTTTGTGGTTATTATACACAACAACAAATAAAAGATGTTGTAAAATATGCAGCCGATCGTTACATAACTATTATACCTGAAATTGAAATGCCCGGTCATGCATCTGCTGCAATTGCTGCATATCCGCAGTTAAGTTGCTTTCCTGATTCATCAACAAAAATTGCAAAAGGTGTAACATGGAGCGGCGATTCAACAGGAAAACAAGTGCAACAAAGCTGGGGCGTTTATCCTGACGTTTTTGCACCAACGGATTATACTTTCAAGTTTTTAGAAAATGTTTTGGATGAAGTGATGGAATTATTTCCATCAAAATATATTCATATTGGCGGCGATGAATGCCCGAAAATATATTGGAAAGAATCAGCATTTTGTCAGCAATTAATTAAAGACAGCAGCTTAAAAGATGAAGAAGGATTACAAAGTTATTTCATACAAAAAATAGAAAGATATTTAAACAGCAAAGGCAGATCAATAATTGGCTGGGATGAAATTCTGGAAGGCGGAATTGCACCCAATGCAACTATTATGAGCTGGCGCGGCGAGCAAGGTGGAATTGATGCAGCGAAGCAACATCATAAAGTTATAATGACGCCGGGCAGTTATGTTTATTTTGATCATGCACAAAGTAAAAATGAAGACAGCCTTACAATTGGCGGCGATTTGCCTTTGGAAACAGTGTATAATTATGAACCATTGCCAAAAGAATTATCAGCAGAAGAACAAAGCTATATCTTAGGTGCGCAGGCAAATGTTTGGAGTGAATATATGAGCAATCCGGCTAAAGTTGAATATATGATCTTTCCGCGGCTTGATGCTTTGAGTGAAGTTCTATGGAGCCCGAAAGAAAACAAGAATTGGGATGATTTTAAAAATCGTTTGCCGCAACAATATAAACGTTACGATCTTTGGAATGTGCGTTATAATACAAAGGGAATTGATAAAAGTGAATAAAGTAAGCAAATGAGGTAAGAAGTAGATAACAGGCGGTAAAGGAATTGTGGATTTTGCAATTAGAAGTTTGACAATTAAGTAAAAAAAATAATAATCAATAACTAATAACTATGGTTGATTCATTTGAAAAAATTCCGGTTGAAATTTTTGCAACTCCACAAGATGGTTCACGTTATGCAGCAAATGAGATTGCAACGCTCATCAAGCAAAAACAAAAAGAAAATAAACCATGTGTACTTGGTCTTGCTACAGGTTCAACACCAATTACCATGTATAAAGAATTGGTGCGCCTTCATAAAGAAGGTTTAAGTTTTAAAAATGTAATCACATTTAATCTTGATGAATATTTTCCTATTGCAAGAGACGCGTATCAAAGTTACTGGAGTTTTATGCACAGGCATTTGTTCAGCCATATTGATATTGATCCCGTAAATATTCATGTGCCCAAAGGCGAATCAACGAAAGAAGAAGCCAAACAATATAGCATACAGTATGAACAGATGATTGATGATGCAGGCGGTCTTGACCTGCAGGTGCTTGGTATCGGCAATAACGGCCATATCGGGTTTAATGAACCTGGCTCAAGCATCTTTTCAAAAACGCGTTTAACCAATCTTGATAATAATACACGTGTTGTAAACGGAAGAGAATTTCAAAATATTTCTAAAGTTCCAAGACTTGCTTTAACCATGGGTATCAGCACCATCATGAAAGCAAAACGAATTTTATTAATGGCATGGGGATTTAAAGCGCAAATTGTTGCCAAAGCCGTTGAAGGCCACGTAACAGAACAAGTGCCCGCAAGCATTTTGCAGCAACATAATAATTGCACTTTTATTTTAGATGAACAGGCCGCATCAGAACTTACCCGTTTTAAATCGCCATGGTTAACAGGCGAAATTGAATGGACACCAAAAATGATAAAACGCGCCGTTGTAAATCTTGCATTAAAATTAGAAAAACCTGTTTTAAGTTTAAGCACGTACGATTATAATGAAAATGGTTTAGGAGAATTATTGGTAGAACAGGGCGACGCTTACGAAATAAACCTGCAGGTATTTTATTTATTGCGCGATAGCATAACAGGTTGGCCTGGTGGAAAGCCGGATGCACATTTACCCGCACATCCTGAACGCAGTGAACCTTATCCAAAACGCGTAATAATATTTTCTCCTCACCCTGATGATGATATTATAAGTATGGGCGGAACTTTTATGCGTTTGCATAAGCAGGGTCATGAAGTACATGTAGCTTATCAAACAAGCGGAAATATTGCCGTTGCAGATGAATTTGTAACAAGGTTTATAGATTTTGCAGTAGGCTTTGAAGGGCTGTTTAATATAGATACCGAGAGAAGCAGTAAAGTGCTTGCTGATGCTCAAAATTTTCTGGCAACAAAACAACCACAGCAAATTGATACGCCCGAAATACGCGCTATAAAAGGTTTAATAAGAAGAGCCGAGGCAAAAGCAACATGCAAATATGTTGGTTTGCCGGAAGGCAGATGGCATTTTCAAAACCTGCCTTTTTATGAAACAGGTTCCATAGAAAAAAACCCAATGGGCGAAGAAGATGTTAAGTTAACAATGGAATTGTTACGTAAAATAAAACCACACCAGGTGTATTGTGCAGGCGATCTTGCAGACCCGCATGGCACACATAAAGTTTGCCTGGATATTGTTTTTGAAAGTTTAAGAAGATTAAAAGCTGAAGGTGATGAATGGGTAAATGATTGCTGGATGTGGTTGTACAAAGGTGCATGGCAGGAATGGGATATTGCAGATATTGAAATGGCAATACCGATGAGCCCTGACCAGGTTTTGAAAAAACGTCACGGCATTTTTATACATCAAAGCCAGAAAGATGCAGTGCCTTTTCAGGGAAACGATAACCGCGAATTCTGGCAGCGTGCCGAAGACCGTAACAGCAACACAGCAAATTTATATGCAGCTTTAGGTCTTACAAGATATGCGGCAATGGAAGCTTTTGTGCGTTGGAAATATTAATCTATCACTGAATACTTTTTATAGATTTTTTTTGTTACGGGCAATGGTAATGCTATTAAGCACTGTTGCGTCGCACACTGCAACAATTGTATTTCAATTAAGCAATTTTAGCAGCACCATTTGTTTTAACATTAAAAGCTTTAATTGGAATAGATTTTGTCTTTTTAAATCAAATTTTATTTATGAAGAAAACATTATTTATTCTCGCTGCTGCAATAATTTCAATAACAAGTGTAAAAGCGCAAAAAGTTGAAGTTATAACCAGCAATAAAGCAGGATGGCATAAAATAGGTGAAACCACCGTTGATTTTAAAACAGATAAAGATAAAATAATCGTTATTGGCGCTGATAATTTTAAATCAATAAAATTAAAAGCTGTAGATGCACCAGTGCATATAGAAAGTCTTGAAGTTGTTTATGAAAACGGTGATCCAGAACAAATACCCGTGCGTTACGATTTTAAAGCCGGAACAGAAAGCCGCAATATAGATTTAAAAGGAAATGATCGTAAAATAAAAGAAATAAATATGGTATATCGCACCGTGCCTAACTGGAAAGGCGATAAAGCGCATATAGAAATTTGGGGATTGAAATAACCAATCTTATAATTTTTTTAGAACGTACATGTTTCATGTGCGTTTTTTTATTGTATATACAAACGTGCAGTTCTTATTTAATAACTGTGATTAATTTTCGAAATAGAAATCTCTTTCAAAAAAAATATTTTTCCAGATTTTTCAGTTTTAAAACTGAACGCTGATTATTATTTAATTTATTTTTTTTGATAAACCCTCACATAATCAACATACATTTTTGCAGGCAATAAACTATCATCAATTGTTTGGCCGGGCCAATCGCCGCCAACAGCAAAATTTAATAAAATGAAGAAAGGCAAATGAAATTCTTCTGTACTATCATTAACGATAGCAGATGAATGATATACAACACTATCTATTGACCATTTAATAGAAGTTGCATCCCATTCAACGCTGTACACATGATATTCAGATGGTGATGAAGCAGTGTTGCCACCATCCTGAACATGGCCGTTATTATCCCAATGAATTGTTCCATAAATAATGCTATCTGCATTTATATGTTCCATAATATCTGTTTCGCCGCATGTCGGCCATGCAGTAGTGTTTACATCCGCGCCTAACATCCAGAAAGCCGGCCAGAAGCCCTGCCCTACGGGTATTTTAATACGCGCTTCTATCTTACCATATAAAAATTCTTTTTTGCCCTGCGTTGTCATGCGTGATGAAGTATAATTATTAGATCCAACGGTTTCTTTTTTTGCTGTTATTACAAGGTTTCCATTTTCAATACTTGCATTATTGGGTTGATAATATTCCTGTTCATGATTGCCCCAGCCATTACCGCCGGTTTCAAAATTCCAAACACTTGTATCTATAACGGATGTATTAAATTCATCAGACCAAACCAATTGATATGTTGAAGTATCAACAGGTGGTTGCACAGGCGGCGGAACAACTGCATTTTGTTCTGCAGATTTTTTACAGAAAGAGAAAAGGCATAGTGAAAATATTACGAGATACCTGTTTAAATTACTCCATGAACTTTTATACATAATGCAAGCTTATAAGTTATCCAAAATTTATTAACGGTGAAAATACAACAGAATAATAAGTTTCAGAATGATTACGCAGCAGGCGTAATCATTCTGCGTTGCAAAAAATTTATACTTATTAATTTAATAACAGATTAATTAAAAGAAAACCAATCGCACACCAACAACTATCAGCGCAACAGCAAGCGCTTTTACAATACCTTTTGGTTTAACCTTATTAGAAAAATAAGCGCCAACCTGTGCACCGGCAATAACACCGATGCCAACATATAATGCTATTTTAAAACCTTGCTGCAGCGTGCCATTTATCAAATGCGTTATAGTGCCTGCAAGTGCCATTATCGCCAGTACAAAATGCGAAGTTGCTGTTGCAACATGTGCAGGAAAATCGAGCAGGCTTATAAGTGCGGGCACGTGCATAATACCACCGCCGATACCTAAAAAGCTGGATACGAACCCAACAA
>JBDUEO010000272.1:0-5029 GCA_040002335.1 Parafilimonas sp.
TTTTTGTAAGCGTTTTAAAATCAGGATGCACAATTACATCAACAATACTTTCGCATGCTGCAAGCATTTTTTGTGTAAAATCTTTATCAACAAAAATGGGTGTTTCAGCAAGCCTGAATTGTATATCGCCGGGATGCAATGCATTTATTTCATCAAGATAATCGTTATATTTTTTTTGTGTGAATTCGCTATTAAATTTTTCGCGCAATGCTGGTATCATAAAACTATTTTTTTAATAAATGCAAAATACGAAATAGTAAGATGTATGATTTACTATGTGATGTGCAAAAGGAATTTCAAAAAAAAGCTGCACTTAAAAATCTTTTGGAATATAAAATTTATTACGCTCTTTTAATCTATTGTTATCAAACAATTCAAAATAAAACCAGCCGGAATGCATAAAGTCAGTTTTATCGAGCAACAATTGAGGTTGTGTTACATGCTGAATTGTAAATAAGGCTTTATGATTTTCATCAAAAAAACGCAGCCTGTAATTTTGGGTTAATGCATCTGCCAAAAAAATCTGTACATAACCATCGCTGTTTGTAAATATATGTGTTGAAGGTGCCCAGCTAATATCGTTATTAAAATATCGTATCAGAACATCGGCATCTGTAAGCGAAAACAAAGTATCTCTTGTATAATTTACAATTGAATCTTTAAATTTTTTATAATCATTATAATCAAGTGTTGCAATAACGGAATCTTCATCATGCACCGTAACAAGAAAATTTTTATTAGATGCCTGATCCTGCGGTATTTCATCTGTAAAATCTGAACCTGTTGTAATTTTTTTTGCTTTTGTAAAAAAGAAAGAACCGTTGCCTAACACATAAAACACGCGGTAATACAAGCCATTATATCCAGCGCTTTCATCAATATAACCGTTTTGCGGAAGCTCTGGCGAAAGCGGTACAAATATAGTTCTGAAATTTTTTACGCTGTCCCAAGATCGTTGCACATTTAACTGCACAACACTGTCGCCATAAGGGTTCAGCCATGCAATTTTTACTTTAATATCATTCACTTTTGAAATAGACACCTGAAATTTTTGTTGCGCCTGCACAAGCGTTGCGGTAATAAAAAAACCAATTAATAAAAAGAATATTTTTTTCATAATGCTAAGGCGGGCAAATATAACGTTGCGTGTTTTACAAACTGGTAAAGTTTATTTCAAAAAATATTTAAACTTTTATTCATGTACATTCTATTTTATTTTTGAGGTATGAACAAAACCATATTTATTACCGGCGCAACATCAGGCTTTGGAAAAGCTATCGCAGAAAAATTTGCAGCAGAAAACTGGAACTGTATTATCACCGGAAGAAGAAAAGAAAAGCTGGATGAAATTGCATGGGCATTATCATCAAACAAAGCAATAAAAGTTTTACCGCTTGCATTTGATGTAAGTAAAAAAGATGAAGTGTTTGCGGCGGTAAATAATTTAAAAGATGCGTGGCGCAACATTGATGTTTTGGTGAACAATGCCGGGCTTGCTGCGGGCAGAAATACATTTGACGAAGCTTCACTTGATGATTGGGATAATATGATTGATACGAATGTGAAAGGGTTATTGTATGTTTCAAAAGCAGTTATTCCGTTAATGATAAAAAATAAAAAAGGGCATATTATAAACATTGGTTCAACTGCAGCAAAAGAAGTGTATAAAGATGGCAATGTGTATTGTGCCAGCAAGTTTGCGGTAAATGCCATTAGCAAGGCGCAGCGTATAGATCTATTGCCGCATGCAATAAAAGTTACGTGTATAAATCCCGGTGCAGCAGAAACGGAATTTTCGCTCGTGCGTTTTAAAGGTGATGAACAAAAAGCAAAAGCGGTGTACGAAGGTTATGAACCTTTGCATGCAAAAGATATTGCTGATACTTTATTTTATTGCGCCACATTGCCTGAACACGTTTGCATTAATGACCTGGTAATTACCTGTACAGCGCAGGCAAACTCTTTTTATACTTATAAACACCAATAAAATTTTCATATATTTTACCCGGCTAAAACTTATTTATTTATTTTATTTTTGTGCCGATACTAAAACAAAACGATTATGTGCTTATTGAAAAAAATTACACTGCTTTTATTTATTGGTTTAATGTGTTTCAGTTTCAGCAGCCACGCACAACTTCTTAAAAAGTTGAAAGACAAAGTAAACAATGCTGTTACAGGTAACTCCAATTCAAACCAAAGCCAATCAACAAACACTACTACAAACAACACAACCTCATCAGGGTCGCCAACCAACACAAAAGGCGGTGGATTAACCAATACCACTCCGCCAGATGTAAACCAACAAATTGCTGATGCAGAAAAAAGCCAGGCATCAGGTGATTACAGCGATGCACGCTATTCTATTCAACAGGCGTTAATGGGCGTTGAACTGCAAATTGGCAAACAGGTATTGCAATCTTTGCCGGCAACAGTAAGTAGTTTAGATAAAGACACTACACAAAATAAAGTGATGAGTACGCAATGGGGCTGGAACAATCTTACCATTCAAAGCGTGTACAAAAAAGCAGACCAGCAATTAACTGTTACCATTGGTAATAATGCCATGTATTCTGGTTTTGTTGATATGTATTTTAATAATTCCATGTACATGCAAACAAACAGTAATGGCGACAACCAAAATGTAAAGCAAACAAAAGTAAAAAGCTATAAAGCCATTATTACGTACGATGATAGCAAAGGGTACACATTGCTTGTTCCGTTAGGTCAATCATCATTAATAGTTTGGGAATGTATAAATTTTGCAACCGAACAAGATGTAATGAATGCCGCTAACGCATTTGACATTGATGGCATTAAAAAAATGCTTGGAGAACAATAATTAATCAACCAAAAAAATTATTCAATGAAATATTTAATCATACTTATCAGCATGTTTATAACAACTGCTGTTTTGTCGCAGGATTTTAAAACTGATATTGCAACTGCAAAAACTTCTTATGCTTCCGGCAATCTTGAAGATGCACATTTTGCCTTACAACAAGCCATGCAGGAAATTGATATCATTATCGGCAAACAGGTAATAAGTTTATTGCCTGCTAACATGGGCAATTTTTCAGCCAATACAAAAGACGATAATGTAATGAGTAATGTAGGTTTCATGGGCAGCACTATTCATCGCACATGGGGACAAAACGATTCTGTTGATGTTTCAATAATCGGCAATTCACCTTTAATATCAACACTAAATGTTTTTCTAAATACACCTTTGCTTGGTGGCATGATGAGCAATGGAAATAATAAAATAATTAAAGTGCAGGGTTACAAAGGCCAGATTACAAAAAGCGATGAAGGCAATGGTGAAAGCAATTATACCATACAAATTCCAATGGGCAGTTCACTGCTTACATTTACTGCAAAAAATACAACTGACACACAAATAACAACGATGGCAAACACATTGCCGTTGCAGCAAATAGCAAAACTTTTAAAGTAATATTTATTATTATTTTTCGCGACCTGCAATTACGCGTTTAAGCAAAAGCTGATAAATGATATATAGCACAAGTGATGCGACGCAACCGTGATGCCATGAAATACAATTGCTGGTAACCCAAAACAATTCCTACTAAAATAATTCATGTTACAAAAAAAATAAAATTATATGGATGGATTAATAACAATTGAAAGCAACTATCCTGTTAAAGAAACTATTGAGAGGCTTGTTGCAATTGCTTCATCAAAGGGATTAATAATTTTTGGCCGCATCGATCACGCAGATAATGCAATAAAGCAAGGTTTGCAGTTAAGGCCAACTGAATTATTAATTATTGGAAATCCTAAAGCAGGAACTGGTTTAATGCAGGACAAACAAACATCGGGTATTGACTTGCCTTTAAAAGTATTAGCGTGGGAAGATGAAGCAGGAAAAGTATGGCTTTCGTACAACAACATAAACTGGATTGCAGAACGACATGGACTTACAGGAAAAAGTATTGCTATATCAAAAGCAATTGAAACTGGTATGGAACTTATTTGTAATGAAGCTGCGAGGAAATAATTTTTCGCTCATAAAAAAGGCCGTCTTTTTTAGACAGCCTTTTTTAATATAGGAAACTTAAGCATTAATAATCCATTCCCATTCCACCACCGCCTGGCATAGCCGGAGCAGAAGATTTAGGTTCAGGTTTATCAGCAATTACACATTCTGTTGTTAATAACATACCTGCAATAGAAGCTGCATTTTCCAAAGCTACGCGGGTAACTTTTGTTGGATCTATAATACCTGCAGAAAATAATTTTTCATATTTTTCTGTACGTGCATTAAATCCGAAATCGCCTTTACCTTCTTTTACTTTTTGTACAATGATTGAACCTTCAATACCTGCATTGGCAACTATCTGGCGCAATGGTTCTTCCAAAGCACGTTTAACGATGTTAATACCTGTTGCTTCATCTTCATTGTCATTAACTAACTTATCCAATGCTTCAATAGCACGAATAAAAGCAGTACCACCACCTGCAACAATGCCTTCTTCAACAGCAGCGCGGGTTGCATGCAATGCATCATCAACACGGTCTTTCTTTTCTTTCATTTCCATTTCTGTTGCAGCGCCAATATTTAATACAGCAACACCACCGCTTAATTTAGCAAGACGTTCCTGTAATTTTTCTTTGTCGTAATCAGAAGTTGTTGATTCAATCTGTGCTTTAATTTGATTGATGCGTGCAGTAATATCATCTTTATTACCAGCACCGCCAACGATTGTAGTATTGTCTTTATCAATAGTAACCCTGTCAGCGCGACCTAAATAAGTTAAGTCAGCGTTTTCAAGTTTGTAACCTTGCTCTTCGCTTACAACAATACCTTTTGTAAGTGTAGCAATATCATTCAGCATTTCTTTTCTGCGATCACCAAAACCAGGAGCTTTTACAGCAGCCACTTTAATTGTACCGCGCAATTTATTCACGATCAAAGTTGCCAATGCTTCACCTTCAAGGTCTTCAGCAATTATTAATAAAGGAGCACCTTGTTGTGCAATTTTTTCAAGAATATGCAAGATGTCTT
>JBDUEO010000273.1:0-5018 GCA_040002335.1 Parafilimonas sp.
AAAGCATAACAGGTAGAGTGCGATTTATTAAATGCATATTGTGCAAATGCTTCCCAATCGTGCCATATTTTTTCCAGCACATCTGCGCTGAAACCCTTTGCTGTTGCACCTTTCACAAAGGTGTCTTTCATTTTATCGAGCGTTTTCCGGTCTTTCTTTCCCATTGCTTTGCGCAAAATATCTGCTTCACCTTTTGTAAAGTCAGCAAGCTTTTGCGAAAGCAACATCACCTGTTCCTGGTAAACAGTAATGCCGTACGTTTCTTCAAGAAACTCGGCCATTTCAGGCACATCATACACCACATCTTCACGGCCATGTTTACGTGCAACATATTGCGGAATGTAAGCCATTGGTCCGGGACGATACAAAGCATTCATCGCAATCAAATCACCAAACTTATCGGGCTTTAATTCGCGCAGGTATTTTTGCATTCCGGCGCTTTCAAACTGGAATGTTGCATTGGTTTCGCCTCGCTGATATAACTGGAAAGTTTTTTCATCATCCAACGGTAAATTATCCAAATCAATTTCTATGTTATGATTTTGTTTGATGAGTTCAAGTGCTGTTTTTAAAATGGATAAAGTACGTAAACCAAGAAAGTCCATTTTTAATACGCCGGCTTCTTCAATCGTACTTCCTTCAATTTGTGTAACCCATAAATCAGATTCTTTTGAAGTTGCAACCGGAATTAATTCGGTAAGATCTTGCGGCGCAATAATTATTCCCGCTGCATGAATACCTGTGTTGCGAACGCTTCCTTCAAGCCGCTCTGCTTCTTTTAAAACTTTGCCGCGAATATCGTTGCTGTCATATAATTCACGCAGTTTGCGTACGTTCTCTAATTCTTCATTTGAATACCCTTTTTCTTCCAGCGATTTCTCGCCATCTTTTGCAGTTAAAGGCGCTTTTAAAACAGCCTTCAATGTTGTGCCTAACCTGTCCGGAATCATTTTGGTTAAAGCATTGCTTTCTGCCAAAGGCAGATCCATAACACGCGCAACATCTTTAATACTCATTTTTGCGGCCATTGTGCCGTAAGTAATAATTTGCGCAACCTGGTTCTTACCATATTTTTCAACTACATAATCAATTACTTTTTGCCTGCCTTCATCATCAAAATCTGTATCTATATCCGGCATTGATTTTCTATCCGGATTTAGAAATCTTTCAAACAGTAAATTGTATTTTATCGGGTCAATATTCGTAATGCCTACACAATATGCAACAACACTTCCCGCTGCAGAACCGCGGCCCGGCCCAATAAAAACACCGCGCTCTTTCCCAACTTTTATAAAGTCGCTTACAATTAAAAAATAACCGGCAAAGCCCATAGTTTTTATGGTGAATAATTCAAATTCCAAACGTTCCCGAACCTCTTCCGTTATTTCGCCATAGCGTTTTTTTGCGCCTTCATAAGTAAGATGGTATAAATAATTCCATTGATTGATATTGCTGTCAGCGTTAGTTTGAAATTCAGCGGGAACAGGAAAAGCGGGCAACAAAATATCTTTCTTAAGATTCAGCGTTTCAATTCTGTCAACAATAATATTTGTGTTGTCTAATGATTGCGGCACATCGTTAAATGTTTCCAGCATTTCATCAGGCGATTTAAAATAAAACTGGTCGTTTGGAAATTTAAAGCGCCGGTTTTTTAAGTGAATATCATCGTTTACAAAATCATCATAACCCGGCGTACTTTGTTTTTCGCCTGTATTGATGCAAAGCAAAATATCATGCGCATTGTAATCATCTTTTTCTGTGTAATGACTATCATTTGTTGCAATAACCGGCACATTAAATTTCTTAGCAAACTTTAAAAGTGTTGCATTTATTTTTTGCTGATCAGGAATATTGTGGCGCTGAATTTCTATAAAATAATCATCGCCAAATAAATTATGCCACCATTCAAACTCTTGCTCTGCCTGCATTTCAGAAAGATGTAGAATTGCCTGCGGCACATAAGCACCAATGCAGCATGTTGTTGCAATAATGCCTTCGTGATATTTTTCTATAAGTTTTTTATCAACACGCGGATACTTGCTGTAATAACCTTCAATAAAACCAAGCGAAGTGAGCTTGATTAAATTCTGATAACCTTGTTTATTTTTTGCTAACAAAACCTGGTGATAACGCGCATCTTTTTGTTCTTTGGAAAAACTTTTTCTGTGCATGTCTTCTACCACATAAAACTCACAACCAACAATTGGTTTTACAACTGGTTCTTTAATATCATTTCCTTTATCATCTTTTCCAACAACTTTTGTATTATTCCATGCTTGTTTTACGAATTCAAACACACCAAACATATTGCCATGATCAGTTATTGCCAATGCGGGCATATTATATTTTGCCGCTTTTTTATATAAAGATTCAATGCCGGCTGCGCCATCGAGTAAAGAATATTGTGTATGAACGTGAAGATGAGAAAACTGCATTTTTTATTTCTGATTTTTTTATTTCTGATTTAGGATTTAAAGCAATAGTTCTTTCAGCTATGAACTATTATCAATGAACCATTTGCTATTCAAACAAATTTCCTGCATATCAGCCAAAGAAACACACTGGGTTTTCCACATTTTGCATATTGTTAATGAAATACTTAAAACTTATGCAGGTATGTTTCATTTGTATGAATGATTTTTATATTGCGCACTTGCATGAATAGATTAACATCAATTATTTTGATGCTGTTAATTTTAAGCAGTTGTAAAAGTTTGCAGCATATATCTTCAGGTAATAAGTCAGCCAGCGCTTCATCAAGAAAAAATAGCCCGCAATTTCTTAATAATGTAAGCATACAGCCGGGTGAAAAAAAAGGTGCTGGTTATGTATTTAGTAAACCTGTTCAATCAACAGGCAAAAAAAGTTTTGAAAAAAATACAGCTTCATTATTAAATATTGAAAATGCAGATTGGCTGCAGATAAAATATTCCATAATGATGGACATGCCCGTTGAAGATTTAAATGATTTGCCTTTGTTGCAGCAAATTGATCACTGGTGGGGAACGCGTTATTGTATGGGTGGCGATGATGAAAGTTGCATTGATTGTTCTGCATTTACGCAAACTATTTTACGGAATGTTTATGGTGTTGAAGTGCCGCGTACCGCGCATGAACAATACGATTTTTCAACACATATAAACGATGCAGATTTGCAGGAAGGTGATCTTGTTTTTTTTAAAAGCGGACATTCAATAACGCATGTAGGTTTATATGTTTGCAATTATAAATTTGTACATGCTTCTACAAGCGGCGGTGTTACAATAAGCGATTTGAATGATGCTTACTGGAGTAAAAAATATGCAGGCGCCGGCCGTGTAATTAAATAATTTTTTTTAAAACCGGTATCGCCATCATTGCTGCTGCATCGCTTGCTTCAATATATTGCTTATCTCCGCTAAAATGAAAGCGATAATTTTTCCTGGTAATATTTCCAATAACTGAAAGCGCTGTGCTTCCTGTATATTCAAACAAAGCAGGTTCTTTTTTTTGCATAAACATTGATTGCTGTGTTGCAATAACTGGCCTGCTTGCAGATGTTTGTTGTGTAAATAGATTTCTTTTTTTTCCGCAGTTGCACATAAAAAAGTTTTAAAAACTAATAATATATTGTAAGTTAATTTTTAATCTTCTGAATATTCAGAAGTATTGTTATTGCTATTTTTTGTTGTTGCCTGTTCCAGCAAACATGCCGCACCGGACAATGCAAGCCACGCTAAAATTTTTTCTATCCATGTTTGCCCAAGCCATATTCCAAAAGGAAAAGCTACCCAAATGCTAAGGCAATAAAAACAATCCATCAGTTTTCCAAAAAAGCTATTGGCTGCTTTCTTTCTTATAAAAAAAATTATATCAAATGGCCCGTCTTCTTTACCTATTAAATGAGTAAGCCGCCAAACAGCAAAAACGGATAGAATAAGATAAAGTATGTTCACTGATAATATATTTCGGGTTAAAAGCAATTGGGCAGATCTTAAAAAAGATCCGCCCTGCTTTTTAGTCCTATGAGAAAATGAGAAAGATGAATTAGTCTTTTAATGCAAAAGCTTTTACATCACTTCTGTCGTAACCTGTTAAACTTTCATAACCGTCTGTTGCTGTTGCATGCACATTCAGCACTTCAGAAAAAGCTGCTTCAAGGCATCCATCAAGTAACTTATAAGCTGGCTTAACAGTTGTAAACTTAGAAGTTGCGGCATTATAAGAATAACTTTCAGGTGTGCCAACAATTCTATCCCAAACATTTATTGCAGGAGAATCGCTCACACTACCTTCTGCCTGGTGTTCTGCACCTGCACTGCCTTTATAAATTGTGAAATCAAATATCGCAAAATTGTTTGGATGTTTCGCAATGAATGAAATATCAATCTGATCATTGTTCAAACCGCCGGATGCACTATTCATTTGTATCATGCCGCATGTTCCTGCAGTGTGGCCATTTGTAAGATCAACCGTTTCCTGTATAGACGCTGTGGTGATGTTATTATCAACACGAACAGTCATAATAAATCCAACAATCTGCGAACCTGACATTAATAAATTATGCGAAGGCGCATTCACCATATTTACTGCTGCATTGCCAAAAGGCGCATCTTGTGCAGCATCCGGTACAAACAAATCAATACCTTCTGCAGTAAAATCAACAGGTGAAAGATCAGGATGAAATAATTCAAACTTCAGATCATATATTCCTGCTAAAATTGAAAATGCATTTGTATCGAAATAAGTAGAAGCAGTATCTGCACGGCTATCAACCACAGTCCAATCCGTATTACCATCAGGTGTAAATACAGGGCGTATATGAAAATACTCGCTGTTTACCGGCCCTAACGGATACGCAGGATAAGAAAGCGTAAACATTGTTTCATGGCGATAATGCCTTACAACAGAATTTATTAATGGTGTCCAGCTATTTGCACCATGAACACTGTAAGACCATTTGTATAAATAACCTGCGTTTGCCAATACATCTCCAAAATCAACACGCGGTTCTAATGATCCGCCAAACGGTGCCCAAA
>JBDUEO010000274.1:0-5006 GCA_040002335.1 Parafilimonas sp.
GAATTTGATCGTAATACATATAAGGCCATCCGCAATTGCTGCCTTTATGCAAATCGTACATACATTCCGCAGGTAATTCTGCGCTTTGTTTATCAGTAAACATATCAGGAAAAATATCATGAAGCTGATCGCGGCCATGCTGCATAACAAATAATGAATTGGTTTGCGTATTCCAATCCATTCCCACTACATTTCTTAAGCCTGTTGCGCAATGAACGCCATCGCCATAAGTTTGGTTTGGCTTATCAATTTTAAACTGCCAGATGCCTGCTGCAGAATCAAGAACGGGGCAAGGTTGTATTCCCATTGAACCAGTTGCTCTGTCTTGCTGCTGGCAGGAATTTGAATATGCACCAATATTTACATAAATATTTCCGTCATTATCCAATGTTATCGCTTTCGCTTCATGTTCATTTCTTGCAATTAAACCTGTTATTATTTTTTCAGGATTATTTTCATCTACAGGTTTATTGTCTGCATCAAGTTTATAACGAAATATCTCTTCATCTGATGATGCATATAAATAACCATCTTTTAAGTACATACCTGTACCGGTGTAGTTTCCAAAGCCTGTAATTTGTTCTGTGCGGCCATCTTTATTTGCATCATGCAACAAATAAATGCCTTTACCATTTTTTAGCTTTGAAAGTTTTACAAAAATGTCTCCGTTTGAAGCGATAGCAATATGTCTTGCTTCTCCTAATCCATCTGCCGCTTTTAAAGCTGCAAAACCAGCAGGTAGTTTTAATCCGGCATTAGTGGCACCAGGTTTTGAAGGTTGTGCGCAAGTACTTAAAGAAATAAGTGTTGCAAGAAAAAAAAGATGGATGGCTGTTTTCATAATTTAAGATTCAGATGCAAAAATAAACGTTAGTGGTGATTATATAACAAAAAAGCCCCGCCCAAAGGCGAGGCTTGAGTTTTCACTCAAAAGAACCCCCAAAGATTTGTTTTTTTTCAGGCAGGGCGCAAAGGGAACATCAAACAAACTTTAAATATTTATTTTAAATCTTTTACTATTCCTATGTTTATACCAAAACTTGTAACCGGCACTTTGCCTACTCCAATATTAGAAATCGGCAGTTGATAATATGGCTCAATTTCCATATTACACCAGTTAGATAATTTGGTTTCATAACCTGCACTTGCATTAATTGCTGTAAAATATTTTGGGCCTGTTACAGAATTATAATTTTTTGAACGATCATTTTCATCCCCATCTTTTGAAACCACATAATTGTATCTTTCCGTATGCGTTATCATCATTGCATCAACGCCTGCAGTTGCATAAAAATGGCCATAGGTCCGTGATAAAAAATTATATTTCAATGCAACCGGCACGCTGGTTATTTTGCTGTTGCCATTAACATTTTCAAGAGAAAAATTGTCTTTTAATTTAAGACCAGATTTTTCAAAATATTTTCCGTTGGTAAAATAATTTATATGCTCTCTTTGTAAACCAATTTCTATATCGAACCTGTTATTAATTCTATAACCTAACGAGATACCTAATTGATAACCGGAATTGGCAAGATGTTGAAATTTAACCATTGAAAACTCCGGGCCGCCATATAAACTTCCATAAAACCTTGATGGGTTTGCTGCAAATTTTATAACGTCATTTTTAGAAGCTACAGATTCTTTTGTTTTCGAATTATCATCTAAAGTCGGAGTATTTGTAATTTCTATTTTAGTTGATTTATCATCTGCTTTATTAAAAGAAAAATTATTTACGGCATTGTTTAACTTATTGTAATTGAAAACTTGCTGCTGATAATGCGCTTTATTATTAATGCCCTCAGCTAAATAAGCATCATTATTTTGAACGTTAATTTGTTCGCGTATTTTACTTTTTGAATTATCGTACGCAACGTTATTTTCAATTTTGTTAGTAGAAGATGAAATACTAAGCGAATGATTTGTTACAGCCTGTTTTAAGTTTTGAATTTGCTGCACATTATTTATTACATTTTCTTTATTGGCTGGCTTGGTTTGCTTTGGGGATAAAGATTGAGATTCAAATTTAGATTGATAAAAAACCAAAGTGCCGCCCAATAAAAGCAGGGAAAAAATTACGAAATAAAAAACACTTAAATTTTTTCGAGATGTTTTAGTAATTATATTATTTAATTTAGAAGAGACGCTATCCCAATTGGAGTTATTGGTATTTAAAGGATAATCTTCTGCTGCATTTTGAAACAACTCTTCAAGATTATCATTTTTGTATGGCATAGCTTTTATGTGAAATTCTTTTTTCTAAAAACTTTTTTAGCTGCGCTTTGGCTTTTGCCAGTGCTGATTTGGAAGTGCCTTCAGAAATACCTAATGTTCTAGCAATCTCGTTGTGCGAGAATCCATCAATAACAAACATATTAAAAACATTGCGGTAACTGGGCGGCAATCGTTTAACCTCACAAATTAATTCTTTGTACAAAATTCTTTGATCTGCATTCTGGCTTCTATCCATTTCCTCCCAAATATAATCTGGCAATTCTCCAATTTCAGGCGCCACTTGCTGCTTTCTTAGCTCATCAATAGATGTATTAATTAAAATACGCTTCATCCATCCCATCAAAATCTTTTCGGTATCTGATTTTTCTTTGGCTAATTGAAATTTTTCAAGGCTGTTAAAGATCTTCACAAAGCTATCATTAACCACATCAGTCGCTTTGTCGTACTTGTAAATATACCTGAAAACCGTTTTTAATGCAAATCCATAATAATGCTCATAAAAAACCTGCTGGCTTTTATTATCCTTTTCAATACAACCCTTGATTAATTTGTATAAAGATTCCAAATTTCAAGGATTAATATATGTGATTAATATACGTAAAGTCAATATGTGAGGTTGCTTCTAAACACATAAAAAGAAACGATTTGGTAACATACAGTTAATTGAAAGATTATTGAAGATTTTTCGTTTTGCGAATGGAAAGGTATTTATTTTTTATATAGATGGATTTTAATATTGCTTAGCCATTTGCTTAATAACGCAAAATATAATAACTTCGTATGAAAATTAAAAAGTCCCGCTTTTGTGGCGGGACTTTTTTTTAATTGATATATATTACTTTATACTTTGGCTTCCTCTGCTTTCTCACCAAATTCAAACTTTATCTTTTGGTTTTCTTTGTCTAAAGCGGCTATAAGAATATCTCCTTGCTTCACATGAATACTGAGTATTTCTTCGGCCAGCACATCTTCAAGATGTTTTTGAATTGCTCTGTGCAATGGCCTTGCGCCAAACTGAACATCATAACCTTTTTCTGCAATAAACTCTTTTGCTTCCGCAGTAATCTCAAGGCTGAAACCCATAGTGGTTAAGCGTTTCATTACCCCTTTCATTAAAATATCAATAATTTCAAAGATATTTTCTTTACTAAGTGAATTAAAGATTACAATATCATCAATCCTGTTTAGGAATTCAGGAGAAAAAGTGCGTTTCAGCGCTTTTTCAATAACCGCTTTATTATTTTCGTCTGCATTCTGCATTCTTGTGGCAGTAGCAAATCCAACACCTTCTCCGAAATCTTTTAACTGGCGAACACCAATGTTCGAAGTCATTATAATAAGTGTGTTTTTAAAATCAACTTTTCTTCCAAGGCCATCTGTTAACTGCCCATCATCTAAAACCTGCAAAAGAATATTGTAGATGTCAGGATGTGCTTTTTCTATTTCATCTAAAAGAATTACACTGTAAGGTTTACGGCGAACTCTTTCAGTTAGCTGGCCACCTTCTTCATAACCAACATATCCCGGAGGTGCGCCAATTAAACGGCTTACGGTAAATTTTTCCATGTATTCGCTCATATCAATGCGTATTAAGGCATCTTCTGAATCGAACATATATCTTGCTAACGCTCTTGCCAACTCAGTTTTACCAACACCGGTAGGACCAAGAAAAATAAAACTACCAACCGGCTTTTTAGGATCTTTCAAACCAACACGATTACGCTGGATTGCCTTTACAACTTTACTAATGGCCTCTGTTTGCCCAACTACCATGCGCGCCATATCATCCGCCATTTTACGCAGTTTTTCGCTTTCTGCCTGTACCATTCTTTTTACCGGAATTCCCGTCATCATGCTTACTACTTCAGCAATATTTTCTTCATCTATAGGAAAGCGTTTATGCTTGCTTTCTTCTTCCCAATCTCCTTTTGCTTTATCCAATTCTTCGCCTAATCTTTTTTCAGTATCGCGCAAAGCGGCAGCTTCTTCAAACCGCTGACTTTTTACAACACGGTTTTTTTCAAGCTTAATATCTTCTATTTGTTTTTCAAGATCGAGAATTGTTTGTGGTACATTAATGTTTTTTAGATGAACTCTCGCTCCAACTTCATCCAGCACATCAATTGCTTTATCCGGGAGTAAACGGTCTGTCATATAACGATCGCTTAGTTTAACACAAGCATCAATAGCATCATCGCTATAAATTACATTATGGTAATCCTCATACTTTGTTTTAATGTTGTTTAAAATCAGGATGGTTTCTTCTACTGTTGGAGGCTCAATCATTACTTTTTGAAAACGGCGGTCTAACGCTCCATCTTTTTCAATATACATTCTGTATTCATCTAAAGTAGATGCACCGATACATTGTAATTCGCCGCGTGATAATGCTGGTTTAAAAATATTACTTGCATCAAGCGAGCCGCTTGCACCACCTGCGCCAACTATTGTATGTATTTCATCAATAAAAAGAATTACATCGCGGTTTTTTTCCAGCTCATTCATAATTGCTTTCATGCGTTCTTCAAACTGGCCCCGATATTTTGTGCCTGCAACAAGTGCAGCAAGATCAAGACTAATAACTCTTTTATCATACAAAACCCTGCTTACTTTTCTTTGCACAATGCGTAAGGCCAAACCTTCTACGATAGCTGTTTTACCAACACCTGGTTCTCCAATTAAAATAGGGTTGTTCTTTTTACGCCGGCTTAGTATCTGTGATACTCTTTCAATTTCTTTTTCTCTGCCTACTATAGGATCTAATGCACCTGTTT
>JBDUEO010000275.1:0-5004 GCA_040002335.1 Parafilimonas sp.
CTTTAAAAACCTTGTCTTTATAAGTAATTTTTGGTGTGCCTGCAGACTGGAGCCTCGTTGCATCCTCCACTTCGGGATAATCTTTTTTCATTGCCTGTGCAACAGGTGGCATCACGTTCGCCTCGAAAATTTTCCCGCCGTTAATATCTGCTTTAAAAACTATGCGCACAATCCTGTCTGCATTTTTATTAAAGCGGTCGAAGCTCAATTCGTCCTGGACATATAACATGATAATAAAGCAAACGGCAATGCCGATAGATAATCCTGCAATATTGATAAACGAAAAAGTTTTATGCTTTATAAAGTTTCGCAGTGCGGTTTTTAGATTGTTTTTAAACATGGTCTGAACTTTGCCCCGATAGCTATCGGGATATTTGATTAAATGATTTTTATGATTGTTTTCTGTCTAAAGCACTCCAATGGAGAATGATGGTAATCTTATAAATCAGATTAATCATGGTTCTCTATTGGAGTCCTATGGACAGACATTTACCTACTCACTTCTCAAACTCTTTGCAGGGTTTCCCCTGGATACCCGCCATCCCTGTAAACCCACAATACAAAAGCAGATAAAACTTAAACCGCTAATGCCTGTACATAAAATCAGCGGAGTGATACTTACTCTTGACGCAAAAAATTGCAACCAGGCATTATTCAGCATATAAGCAATGGGTGTTGCAATAAGAATAGCAATACCTAACAACACGAGGTAATTTTTTGATAACAGGAAAATGATCTGCAGTACACCTGAACCTAACACCTTACGAATGGCAACTTCTTTTCTTCTTGTTTCAGCCGTGTACAAAGCCATACCTAATAAACCAAGACAGGAAATAGCAACTGCTATCAGTGACAGGAAACCGATGATGGATGCAGCATCACTTAGCATGGAATGAAACTCATGCAACTGGTCATCAAAAAACATGTAATCAAATTTTGTATCGGGGTTTACTTTCTTCCAGGCCGTTTGTAAAAACTGTACAGTAGCGGCTTCATTGTTGGCAGCAATACGAACGGTAACCCAACCAAATTCACGTTTGCGGTTGCGCAGCAGCAATGGCTCAATACCGCGGGTAACATCTAAATATTGAAAGTCTTTTACCACGCCTGCAATTTGTACGGTATTGTCACCTAACCAAAGGCGCTGTCCTACAGCAGCGTTAGCAGATGGGTAGCCAAATGCACTAATCATTTTTTGATTAATGAGTACAAATTGATCAACGCTATCCGGTGATATTACCGGAAGATTTTTACCGGCAACCAATGGTATATTCCATACATCCAAACATTTGCCATCAATATCCATAACGCCTGTTTGCAGGCTGTCTTTCTTATTATCGGCTTTAAATATCAACGTTGTATTGTTGCTGCCGGATGATGGTGGAAATGTGCAGGCAGATGCTGCTATCACATTGCGGTTAGAAGAAATTGCCTGTGCAAAGCGATCGTAGTTTCCAGCTTTATACAATTTGATATTTACTACATTATCCTTATTAAATCCATAATCAAAATTGAAAACATGTTTTGTTTGCGCATAAATAAGGGTAGCTGAAATTACAAAGATAAGCGACACAATAAACTGTGTTACTAATAATACTTTGCGAAGCGTTAAACCCCTGAAGCCCTTGATGGCATTAAGGTTTCTGAATATCTGTACAGGATTAAAAAGGCAAATGTAAGCAGCAGGTAACAAGCCCGCAACCAAACCAACTATCAAACTGAAAACAAAAAATGTAGTATATACTTTTGGTGTATAATGAAATGAAAAATCAAAAAAACGATTGAGCCATAAACCAGTGAATAAAGGTTGCAGCAAAAGCAAGAGTAAAAACGCAAACAGCAAAGCAATGAATGAAGTGAAAACAGACTCAATGATAAATTGCTGAAACACCTGCCGCTGCGTAGCACCAGACACTTTCCTGACACCTACTTCTTTCACTCTTGTTAAAGATCGCGCAACAGAAAGGTTGGTATAGTTAAGGCAAGCGCACAGCATGATAATAATGCAAAGAATAGCTAAGAAAATTAATGCGACATTGGGCAATGTAGTTACAGTTTGATTACCGATCAGTTCACCTGGAATATTTTTCAGCGCTGCTGCTGTGAATATAAAATTGCTGCCATTTGTTGTAGGGTATTTTTTAGAAGCAATTGTATTAAGCATATACTGCAGGTCTGCTTCCTTTCTTCCTTTCTTCAATAATACATAGGTATAGCTTGTCCATACATTATCCCAATCATCCGGAGCAGATTGTAAAAGAGAATCTTTTGCAAGACCGGTTACCGTACTTAACGACGCAAGCATTTTGAAAGGCAGCGTTGTTTTGCCGGGATTTTTCTGTAGCACCCCGGTAATGAGAAATTGTCCATAAGTGTTTCCCCTGAAACCTGTTTCGTTACCGGTTGGGACAACGCCGGTATGATTGAGCGTGACTACTTTTCCCATTGCCTCGTCATTACCGAATAACACCTTTGCTATCTCTTGCGAAATCACTAAAGAACGCGGTTGGCTGAGAGCAGTTGCTGCATTGCCTTCTTTCAATTTGTAATCAAGTACTTTGAAAAGGTTATCATCAGCAAAAAAGCCATCACCCGAAACGGTTTGTTCTTTATAAAATAAATCGCCACCAAGGTTTCTGAAAAGCGTAGCCGAAGCTTCAACATTGCTGAAGTTGCGAAGTTCAGTTGCTAATGGAAAAGCTGAAGATGCGGTTGCATTGGTGTTGTCACCTTTACCTTTTGTATGAACGCGATAAACACGATCATGATTTGAAATAAAATTATCATAACTTTTTTGATCATTGATGATAAGAATGATAAGCATGCAAACAGACATGCTTACAGCCATACCAAAAATATTGATGAAACCAAATGTTTTATTTCTTACAAGGTTCCGCCACGCGGTTTTGAAATAATTTTTAAACATAAAAAAAGATTTTCGATGTATGATTTATTGATGCCTGATTTAATCAAGATTCACGTTTTTATTCCGTTCTCAAACTCTTAACCGGGTTTGCCACCGCTGCTTTTATTGCCTGGAAGCTTACCGTAGTTAAAGCAATTAATATTACCAATATTGCTCCTGATGCAAACAACCACCAGCTCAGTGATATGCGATAAGGATAATTTTCAAGCCATTTATTAGCGGCTAACCATGATAGCGGTATTGCTATTAACAATGAAATGAAAACTAATTTTAAAAAGTCTGTAGAAAGAATAGAAACTACATTGCGTACAGATGCGCCCAATACTTTTCGTATTCCTATTTCTTTGGTTCTTTTTTCTGCTGATAAAACAGATAAGCCAAACAGGCCAATGCACGAAATGAAAATAGTAAGTATGGCTCCAAACAAAAGTATCTGCTTCCACTTGTTTACAGCTTCATACGCTTTTACATTTTGCTCATCTTTAAAAACATAGGAGTAAGGGCTTAAGGGATACAACTGTTTAAATGTCTTTTGGATTGCCTTCAGGCTGGCTGTATGTGTATTTGGTTTTATTTTAATGTAGTAAGTTCCATACAAATTGTCATTCTTCATGGTAAATAGCTGGGGAATTATTTTTTCATTCAAAGAAGCAAAATGATAATCTTTTACCACGCCAATTACATGATAGATTTCATTATTCCTGTAAAAGAAATTTACAATTTCGCCAATTGGCTTTTTCCAGCCGGCCTTCTTTACAAACGATTCATTTACGATAACAGAATTGGTGGAATCAGCAGGAAAAGCAGTTGAAAAATTCCTTCCTTCAATAATTGGAATTTTTAGTTCTGGCAAATAATTTTCATCGATGGTCTCATAAGCAAATTGCACTGATGAATCATTGGCGATTTTAGCGCCAGTTCGCCATTGGCCACCATTCTTGGCGCTAACAGCAATGATATCCGGGCCTTTCATTAATTCATTTTTAAACACAGTGGCATCAGTATGTTTAAGGCTGCCTTTATTTACCATCATTACATTGCTGTCATCATATCCCAATTTTTCCGTGGTAAGAAAATTGAATTGTGAATAGATAGTAAATGTTGCGATAATTAAAAATGAAGCGAGTGTAAACTGAAGTACTACCAATGATTTTTGCAGGTAATTTTTTCCTGCAATATTAAAGCGGCTGTACAACGTTTGCACAGGGCTGTAACCAGATAAAACCAATGCGGGATAAAAGCCTGCCAACACGCTTGTGATAAGAAAAAGAAGTATGTAACCGGAAATCAATTTTGCATCGAACAAATAGGAAAGCGACAACGCTTTATTGGAAAGATCATTGAATACAGGCAGTATGAGTTGAACTAATAAAACAGCAAACACAAATGCAATGGTGCAAAGGAAAAATGACTCGCCGAGAAACTGGAATATGAGTTGCTTTCTGTTGCCCCCAATTACTTTACGTATGCCAATTTCTTTTGCACGCTTTACAGAACGTGCCACCGTAAGATTAATAAAATTGATACAAGCAATCAGTAATACAAACAAAGCAATGCCTGAAAGAATATAAGCATACAAAGGATTGCTGGCGTTCGTCAAACCATTTTGCGCAGGCAATTCTGTGCTCATGTGCATGCCAATATAAGGCTGTAAAAAATAAGTGCCCATGGAAGCATCAGCACCACCATATTTTTCAATCATCTCTTTAAAAGTTTTAGACGCGTCTTTTAAATAGAAGCTTTGCATTTGATCATCTACAGTTTGCACACTGGCGTTCGGATTAAGTACAACAAACGTGTTCAAAAAGAAATTGTACCAGTTGTCATTATTTTGCGCATTTGCGGCGGACTCTTTGAAAGGCAGCAACACACTGAATTGCAGAGAAGAATTTTGCGGGCATTTTTTTGCAACTGCTGTTACTTTATATGGTATAAATTCACTGTCATTTTTCACCATTATTATTTTTCCTACGGCATCCTTAGTGCCAAACTGTTTCTTTGCCGCATCTTCAGAAAGTACGACAGAATGTGGCTCTTTTAAACACGTTTTGGGATCACCGCTTAGCAACGGAAAAGTG
>JBDUEO010000276.1:0-4985 GCA_040002335.1 Parafilimonas sp.
TGCGCAATATGCGCGATTTGCAGGCAATGACAACTGCATTGGTTAAAATAAACAGCATAGAAAACCAGGCAGATGATATTTATGATTTAAGTATTGAACGTTTGTTTGATATGGAGCAGGATATAAAAATGCTGATAAAAAAACGCGAAGTATATCATGCCATGGAAACGGCAACCGATAAGTGCGAAGATGCGGGCAATGCTATTGAAACCATTATTATAAAATACGCATAGCCTTTTAAGTAAATAATCATAAATCGCATGACGACATTATTAATTGTAATTATAGTTCTTGCAGTAATTTTTGATTTTATTAATGGTTTTCACGATGCGGCAAATTCTATTGCTACCATTGTTTCTACTAAGGTGCTTACGCCTTTTCAGGCAGTTATTTGGGCAGCATTTTTTAATTTTGTTGCCTACTTTATTTTTCGCGATCATGAAGTAGCTAACACCGTAGCTAACACCGTAAAAAGCGGCTCTTACGATCTTACAGTTGTTCTTGCAGGTATAATTGCCTCTATTATCTGGAACCTGCTTACATGGTGGTATGGCATTCCCTCTTCTTCTTCACATACATTAATTGGCGGCTTTGCCGGTGCGGCCATTGCACATTCAGGTTTTAGCAGTATTAACTGGTCGTTAAATGGTGGAATAAGCCTTACTATTATTTTTATTTTACTGGCGCCGGTTATTGGTATGGTGATTTCTGTTTTTATTACGCTGGTAACCATTCAAAGAAATTTTTGGCTTAAAATATCAATCATTATTGTTGTAACAGGTTCATGCCTTTTGTTCATTCATTTTAAAAAAGCATTTGAATTTTGGGGATTACTTTCATTAGCAGTTATTTTTATTGCGTCGTACAGTTATAATTATTTTAAAGGCGAAAGCACAACCAGAACTACTAATATGTATAAACGCCTTCAACTGGTATCTTCAGCAAGTTTTAGTATTGGCCATGGCGGAAGCGATGCGCAGAAAGTAATAGGCATAATTGGAGCAGCTATGGTATCTCAAAATTTAATACCAGACATCAGCCATATTCCCTCATGGGTTCCTTTTATGTGTTATACCGCAATTGGATTGGGCACTATGAGCGGCGGTTGGAGGATAGTGAAAACAATGGGTACCAGGATAACAAAAGTTACCCCGCTGGAAGGCGTATGTGCTGAAACTGCGGGTGCTATTACGCTTTTTACTGCCGCTAACCTGGGCGCACCTGTAAGTACAACGCATACGATAGCCGGATCTATTGTTGGTGTGGGTGCCACCAAACGGTTAAGCGCTGTACGCTGGGGTATTACTATTAATTTAATATGGGCATGGATACTTACCATACCGGTTAGCGCTTTATTGGCAGCCGGATTATACTGGTTCTTCCACCTGTTTTCTGTATAGTTTTATTATTTTGCAATATTATAAATTAAGTATGAAAAAAATACTCGTAACAGGTGGTTGTGGTTATATAGGTGCACACACAATAGTAGACCTTTTAGAAAACGGATATGAAGTGATTTCGATTGATGATAATTCGCGCTCTTCAACATACCTTATTGATGGTATTGAAAAAATTACCGGCAAAAAAATAAAGAACTACAAAGTTGATCTTAAAAATTTTGACGAAACACTAGCTGTTTTCCAGGAAAATGAAGATATAAAAGGTATCATACATTTTGCTGCCTATAAAGCCGTTGGCGAAAGTGTTGCATTGCCTTTGTCGTATTACGAAAACAATCTTTTTTCTTTAATAAATATTCTTAAATGCGTTAAAGAATTTAATATACCACATTTTGTTTTTTCATCTTCCTGCACTGTTTATGGAAATCCTGATGCAATACCGGTTACAGAATCATCGCCCGTTAAAAAAGCGGAATCTCCTTATGGCGCTACCAAACAAATGGGAGAAATTATTGTAGAAGATTATACAAAAGCTTCGCACTGTAATGCAATATTGCTTCGCTATTTTAATCCGGTTGGCGCGCATCCATCAACATTAATAGGAGAACTTCCATTAGGAAAACCTCAAAATCTTGTACCTGCCATAACACAATTTGCTATCGGAAAAATTAAAGAAATGACGGTACATGGCAATGATTACCCAACACGCGACGGAAGTTGCATTCGTGATTACATTCATGTTTGCGATATTGCCCACGCACACACACTTGCCCTTGAGTTTCTTATCAATAAAAAAAATAAATCTGCCTGCGAAATTTTTAATTTAGGCAGTGGAAATGGTGTAACTGTACTTGAGGCAATAAAAGCTTTTGAAAAAGTTTCCAACGTGCGTTTAAACTACACAATTGGCCCACGACGAGCTGGGGATGTGGTTGCTATTTATGCCAATAACGATCTTGCAAAGAACACGTTAGACTGGAAGGTAAAATATGAGATTGAAGATATGATGCGCACAGCCTGGGATTGGGAGGTTAAAATTAAAATGGATGAGGAATTACTTAAGGCCCAAAACCATGTTTTAAATTAGCTGCAATTTGTTTATTACAATTTTGCTATTAAACCTTTTAATTACTGTATCATCTAAATAACCTGGTTCTATAAATTTATAAAAATCCCTGCATGCAGATTGAAGATAAGGAGCTGTTACAGCAATTCAGGCAAACAGACAATAAAGAGAGGGCATTTACAGCAATTATAAAAAAATACCAGGAAAAGTTGTATTGGCATGTTCGCAGAATGGTTGTTGATCATGATGATGCAAATGATGTTTTGCAAAATGTTTTTATAAAAGTTTGGAACGGCCTTGAAAATTTTAGGGAAGACAGCCAGCTTTATACGTGGCTGTATAGAATTGCAACAAATGAAAGTCTTACTTTTTTAGAACAGCAGAAAAAGAAAGGAACAATTAGTTTGAGTAATGTTGAATCTGGTTTAGCTAATAAAATAGTTGCAGATAAAAATTTTGATGCAAATAGATTAGAGTGGAAACTTCAACTTGCCATTCAGCATTTGCCTGAAAAACAAAAACTTGTATTCAATTTAAGATATTATGATGAGATGCCTTATGAAGAAATGAGCCGCGTTTTGGATACAAGTGAAGGCGCTTTAAAAGCAAGCTATCATCACGCGGTAAAAAAAATTGAGGAATTTATCAAAAATAATTAAACGGTTTAAAGCTATAAAGGTCAAAAAAAAAGCAATGCAGGAAAAAATTAACATATCGAATGAACTTAAAGACCTGAATGCTGCATTTTTAGAACATACAGATAATAAAAATTTATTTACTGTTCCTGATAATTATTTTGATAATCTGGCTGGCAATATACTATCGCATGTTTTTATACAATCTCTACCAACAGTAAATCCATATTTAATTTCTGCGGGATATTTTGAGCATTTTCCGGAAATCGTGCTTGATAAATTAAGTGTCGGTTCTTTTAATAGTAAACAAAAAGATCTTTTCGCAATTCCTGAAGGCTATTTTGATAATCTTGCAAGTAATATTCTAAAAAAAGTTAAACAACCTGTTTCCGGGTCTGTTCAACAGGAATTGAATGAATTATCTCCTTACTTAAGCAAAATACCCAAAGAAAATGTGTATTCAATCCCTGCGAATTATTTTGATGAACTTAAGCCTTTAACCACTTCTGAACACAAAGAGGTAAAACAAGAAACCAAAATAATTTCAATGGGTAGTACAACACGCAAATGGCTAAACTATGCTGTTGCCGCTTGTATTACTGCATTTGCTTTTACCGGGGGATATTTTCTTCTAAGCAAGAAATCCGCATCCGGCAAAAATTCTGTCTTGGCAACTACGGATGTACAAAAACAAATTTCGGTGCTAAGTGATGATGAGATAACCAATTACTTAAAAGATAATAATAATATCGCTGTTTATACAAATGTTGGTGATGATGATCAACAACAAAGTATGGAGTTGCAAAATTTACTTCAAAATGTATCTGACGAAGAAATACAGCAATATTTAAATCAGGATCCGGAATCTGCAGAAACTGGAGGGGGGATTTAAAATGAAAAAGATGAAAAAAATATACGCTTTATTGTTGTTTTTATTGTTTCATAGTTATTTTTGTCAGTCTCAACCTCCTGAGGGAGATGAAGGTGGCAGAGTTGAAGTAGTAAAGATGGCTTATATAACGCGTGAATTAAATCTTACCCCACAGGAAGCGCAAAATTTTTGGCCGGTTTATAACAATTATGTAAATGAAATTAAACAGGCCAGAACTCAAAACCCTAATGACGAAGTCGCTTTTGAAAAAAAAGTTGTTCAAATAAAAGAACATTATCAGGGAAATTTTAAAAAGGTATTAGGCAACGATAATCAAAGAGTAAATAAAGTTTATACAACTGATAAACAATTTAATAATACTTTGCGAAATGAGTTAAAAAACAGGCAGCAAAAAAGAATACAAACCAATCAGCAACCAAATCAAAAACAATTGCAACAGCAGCAGCCAAATAATACAAAAAGGGGAAATGGTAAAAGATCGCGTCCTTCTTTTTAAATATATTCAACTAGGTGTTTTTCATAGGTTAGCAACGGCCAGCTCTTTTTAGGGCAGGCCTATTTTTTGCATTTATTTTCAACTTAAATTATCTCTTTTCTACAGCTAATATTGATTGGTGCTTAGCAAAACCAATGTGCAGGCTTCTACTGACTGAATATTATTTTTGGCTGCAAGCTTGGCTAATTCCTCATTCTCAGCACCCGGATTAAAAATTATACGTTTGGGATGTAACGAGAGAATATAATCATAATACTGTTTTTGATTTTGAGCATTAAGATATAATGTGATTGTATCAACATTGCTTGAGGCTATTGGTGAGGTATTGATATCCAAATTATTTATCTTTCCTTGTCTTTTTCCAATGGGTATTACCTCATGGCCATGAGCGAGTAACCTGTTTACAGCAAGATAACTGTAACGCGAAGGATTTGGAGATGCACCTAAAACAACTGTTTTCTTACTCATAATTATCTTTTACTTATTTGTAGTACCT
>JBDUEO010000277.1:0-4980 GCA_040002335.1 Parafilimonas sp.
TTAAAAAATTAGGAACCTCAACAGATGAAGAAATTCGCACTGTATTAAAACAAATTAAAGGTATTGGCGACTGGACAGTTGATGTGTACCTGATGCATGCTTTGCAACGCACCGATCTTTTTCCTTTGGGTGATGTTGCGCTGGTAAATAGTTTAAAAGAAGTAAAGCAATTACATGCTAAAGCAACCAAAGAAGAAATGCTTGCTATTGCTGAAAGCTGGCGGCCTTACAGAACTATTGCATCAATGATTTTGTGGCATGCATACATTAAAAAGAGAGGAATTAAAATTTATACATAACCACTCTTTACTTATCTTTCGTACTAAACTTCTGTATTATGAAAACAATTCTATGCTCTTTTATTTTCCTTTTAATTGGTGTTTGTTTAACTGCACAGCCGGGAACGCTGGATTCAAGCTTTGGTGTAAATGGAAAAGTAAAAACATCACCACTTAAATATAGTTTGCAATGTTCAGCAGTAGCTCCTCAAAGTGACGGCTCAATTATAGCTACCGGAACAATTAATTCCATGGGATTTTTTGCTACAAAGTATTCTTCTAATGGTATAATTGATTCAAGTTTTGGCATTAATGGATTGGTCTCAATAAATAAAATAGGCGAAGCACTATCAATGGCAATTCAACCAGATAATAAAATATTGGTTGGTGGTTATTACGCTTATATGTTTAGTCCCTACTATGTTAGCATTGCTCGCTTTAATGCTAATGGAACAATAGATTCAAGTTTTGGAAATAATGGTAACCTTTTTATTAGTGGAGAAACAAGGTGTACGGCAATAGCTTTGCAATCGGATAACAAAATTTTGATTGAAGGCGATGACAACAAACAAAATGTGCTTACGATGCGTTTATTTCCAAATGGTAAAATTGATTCAACTTTTGGAATCAATGGTGTTGCGCCAAATTTTTATGGTTTAGGTAATACAATAGCAATTCAAAAAGATGGTAAAATTGTTATTGGTGGAAGGACTGATACGCGTCTTTTTTTTGCGCGATATAGTACAAATGGCACCTTTGATTCAAGTTTTGGAACTGATGGTAGAATATTTTATGATTTTGCAACAGGCCCTGACATAGTACATGATTTAGTATTGCAGGCTGATAACAAAATTGTTGCAATTGCGTCTACGTCTTCTTATTGGGGAGATACGATAAATCAAGTTGTACTTCGCTGCATGCAAGATGGTTCTTTAGATCAAAGTTTTGGTGACGGAGGTTTAAATAAACAGAATTTTGCAAACCAACAAGACTTAAGATCGGTTGTACTACAGAAAGATGGTAAGATTATTATCTGTGGATCGATAAGTTTGACTGCAAATACTGGTGGTTTTTTATTAAAGCGATATTCAACAAACGGATTGCCAGATTCAACCTTTGGCAATAATGGCTTTACTACTACAGCATTCGATACTATAACTACCGCTTTTTCTGTGTTTCTTCAAAATGATGATAAAATAGTTTTGGGAGGATTAACGCAGACACTAGAATATCAGCAAGGAATTGCTCTTGCCCGTTACAATAATAACTCTACCAAGCGCCAAATCATCATCAACAAAATCAAACATTATATATCAACACATAATAATGCAGACGCTGCAACATTCTACAAGAACATCAATCTTTATCCAAATCCTGTAAAAGATATTCTTACAATTAATGGTCTTGATACAAAAACAAATTACACGTTATCAATCATAAATAATAAAGGCAATGTAGTTGCAACCAAACAAGTAAATAATCTTTCATCTTATCAATTCAACGTACAAAATGTAAGCAGTGGTGTTTATTATGTAAATGTTGTTGCCAACAATAAACTAATTGCAACTTTAAAGTTTGTGAAACAATAAGTTTCAGACCTGTCAGGTTTTAAAAACCTGACAGGTCTTGCCGCAAAAGATTATTACTTTCAACATTAAATTACCTGTTTATGAAAACAATTCTATTCTCTTTTATTTTTTGTTTGATGAGTGCTTTTTTATGCGCGCAGCCCGGAACTTTAGATACCAGTTTCGGGAATAATGGAAAAGTAATAGCTGATATTGATCAAGGCAATGCGTATGCAAGTCTTTTACAGCCTGATGGAAAAATTCTTGTTGGCGGAGGCGGAGATTATTATAAAGGTACTGAACTATTAAGAGGTACCTTATTACTTCGTTATAACACTGATGGCACCCCGGATTTGAATTTTGCAGATAGCGGACGCGGCGTGTATATTTTAGGCGATTCTGACGACTACATTCCTACAATTCATGCTATGGCGCTGCAGCCTGATGGAAAAATTGTAGCCTTAGGAACCCAGGTAGTGCGAGATGGAATATGGGGAGCTTTTTCCCTTATGCGTTTTAATAATGACGGAAGCCCTGATGAAAATTTTGGATTAACGGATTAGTTGTATGCAATATTACTCGCGGTTTCGATGCCACATTTAAAGTAGGTTTATTAAAAGATGGAAGAATAGTGGTGGCAGGCCAGCCGCATAAAGATATTAATGATTATGGAAGGGGGTTTATAGCATGTTATAATCAACAAGGTAAGTTTGACCGGAGTTTTGGTGATACCGGTGTTGTTACAATTTTGTTAGACCAGCCGGCAGCTATAAATTCTATGGCTATAACTGCTGATAATAAAATTATAGTTGGAGGTACTTATGGTTCAAGTGTTCCTGCTGATGAAATACTATTACAATACAATAATAATGGTACGCCAGATCTGAATTTTGGTGAGAATGGCATGGCAAAAATGTCCTTTTCCGCCCAAACTGAAGGTGTGCTTTTAAATGACATAGCAATTGATAAAGAAGGCAGAATAGTAACCGCTGGAATATATTATTCCCAGCGTGGAAATGGAGTGGCTGCAATAAAAGTAGGGCGCTTTACTAAAGCAGGATTTCCTGATACTGCTTTTAGTTCCGATGGTTATACCTATACGCAGTATAGTGAAGGAAGTGCTTACGCTAGAACCGTTGCAGTACAGGCAAATGATAAAATAGTAGCGGCAGGCACTCACAATAGTGGTGAAACTGGAACTTTTACAATTATCAGGTATAATCCGGATGGCAGTGTTGATTCAACATTTGGTGTAAATGGAATTCAAAACACTTTTTTTTATGGGCAGGACGATGCTTATTCTGCGAATATTCAAAAAGATGGAAAAATTGTATTAGCCGGCACTTCACAATTAACAAGGACATCATTTGTTGATATTGCCCGCTACAATGGAGATCCAACCAAACGCCAAATCATCATCAACAAAATCAAACATTATATTTCAACACACAACAATGCAGACGCTGCAACATTAAACAACAACATCAATCTTTATCCAAATCCTGCAAACAATATTGTTACAGTTAAAAATCTTGATACAAAAACTAATTACGGGTTATCAATCATAAATAATAAAGGCAATGTTGTTGCAACAAAACAAGTAAGCAATGTTTCATTGTATCAATTCAATATACAAAATGTAAGCAGCGGCGTTTATTATGTAAATGTTGTTGCCAACAATAAACTAATTACAACTTTAAAGTTTGTGAAGCAATAACGAGACAAAGAAAGTAACAAAACAAAGCAGCTTGAAATTTTTTTTTAGAATAGCAGTTTGTGTTTTGGCAATTCAGAATATTTTTTTGGAATAGCTGTTTATGTTTTAGCTATTCATAATATTTTTTTTGGATAGCTATTTGCGTTTTAGCTGTTCAGAATATTTTTTTAGAATAGCTGTTTGTGTTTTTACAGTTCAGATTTTTTTTGTAAACGAATGCAGAAATATAATAATGTGGATTGTACTAATAACAATTGAAAATAGCGAACACTAAAACATTGATTTTTAATACTGATATTTTTTTTGAGATGGCATTTTATATCATTAATTTACGTGTTGTGCGTCATGTTAAACAGACCAGTATCACATAACAAACCATAAATGAGACACATTTTATTTTTGCTATCTACTTTATCATTGGCTTTGACAATTGGTTGCAAATCCGCTAATAAAAAACGAGTTTTAATCGAATCAACATTTGCAGAAGGGAATATTAGCGTAGATACTATTTTGAATGGTAGAATTAAATATTTTGATACTCTTACAAATAAACTTAGTTGGGAAGCGGATTATGACAAAAGTATTTTACATGGACAAGAAACTGAATACTATAATAATGGAAAAATTAAAGTACAAGGTGATTTTAGAGATGGCAAAAAGGATGGTTTAGTAAAATTCTTTGACTCAACGGGTTTGATACAAAGTGAACAATTTTATTATTATGGTTTGATCGCTGGACCTTCTACCGATTTTAAAAAAGGAGAACCAAATGAATATTACTTTTATTCACTTGACAACAGACCACTTTTTTATTTAAACTATGATAGTATTGTTGGTAAAAAAATTGAAGTAGTACAACATGGATTTTTTTATTATAATGTTTACAAAAAAGACGACATTATTAGTCATTTAAATCCCAAGACGGAATATTTATTATATCTAATTAGCCCGCCGAAATTTAGATTTGTGTATTCACTTTGCATTCTTAAAGACAAATATGAAATAGTGCAGGAAATAAAAACCTTTGATAATTCAAAAGCATGGGACACCTTTGATATTGATAAAACAATTTTGAAATCAGGAGAACAATTTGCAATTAGGTTGACAATAGATGATGACATAAACCAACAATCAGTTGAAATGTTTAAACGTATTGAGTGACAAACACGAACGCACAACATTGGTATTGCCAATAGTGGGGCTTGACATTGGAGCAATCAGCAGCGGTAATTCTGCTGTGCTGTGGTTCGGGGCTTGACCTGCAAAGTTCAGCTTTAGTTCTTAATATTTAATTTTATCAAAAAGCCAGGCAGCAGTTCCGGGCGGACGAATATAAAATTCCCCACCATCGGCAATACCTGCTCGTCAGACTGTGAAAAAACTTTTGAACCTTCATCAATCAGATATATAATACTTC